>CAMOEP010000016.1 GCA_946612185.1 uncultured Ruminococcus sp. | reverse complement strand
AGCCAGTAGCCGAAGATACGGCGGTACTCATCATCATAGCCAAGCTTTTCAAAAAGTTCACCGGCTGTGCAGGGAAGGTTCTCCTCCAGTTTCAGAAGGTCTGCAAGGAACGTCTTTACCACATTGTTCTGCTGGGCAACTATCTCGTTCCTGTGTCCGTCAGGCTCGCCGGTCATTACAGGTGTGCATCTGCTTCCGTCATCGGCTTCCACGATAACTGACGCAAGGAACTGCTTTGTATTCTTCTGTACCATGATAGTATACGCATTTCTGATACTCTCATGGGCGATAAGTTTTCTTGTTATCTCGCCAAGTTCCACACGGTATCCGCCGAACTTCACCTGGTCGTCAAGTCTGCCCAGAAACTCGATATTTCCGTCAGACCAGTACATACCCTTGTCGCCTGTTCTGTACCATCGCTCGCCGCCGTCAGTGATGAACCTCTCAGCAGTCAGCTCAGGCATATTAACATATCCCTTTGCTACGCCCTTTCCGCCTATGAGTATCTCGCCGGGGGTATTGTCCTCGCAGTCGTGCATATTCTCGTCAACTATCCTGTACTTCTGATTGCTCAGCGGAACACCGTAGGGTACTGACTTCCAGCTTTCATCGGTATCTCTGCCAGCGTTGAAGTAGTTCGACCAGATAGATGCCTCAGTCGCACCGCCCAGGGCAATCATCTGAGTATCGGCGTTCATGCTGCGAACTTTGCTGACCAGTGAGGGGTATACCCAGTCACCGGACACCATGATAAGCTTCATTCCCTTTACTGCACGGTTATCCGTGTCGGCGCAAAGAAGCATTTCCAGAAGCATGGGTACTGAGTTCCAGACTGTCACTCCCTCATGTGCGATAACTTCCGTCCAGAGTCCGGCTTCTTTCTTCATTCCCCTGTCGGAGATGACTACCTTTCCGCCTGCGGAGAGAAGTCCGAAAACGTCGTACACTGACAGGTCGAAATCTATCTCGGAGACTGCAAATACGCTGTCGTTTTCAGTCACTCCAAAACGGTCGTTTATGTCTGCAATGGTGTTATGTGCCGCAAAATGCTGTATCTCAACGCCTTTTGGCTGACCTGTTGTGCCTGAGGTGAATATAGTATAGGCTGTACTTTTTGGGGATATTTCCTTTATCCCCTGAGCGGCTGTGACTTTCGCTGCATCTTCGGGAGTTATTACGCTGATGCCAAGTCCCTTGAAAAAGTCGGCTCTTTCGTCGGTGGTAATGGTATATTTCACCTGCGCTTTCTCGCAGATGTACTTTCTTCTCTCGTCAGGTACGGTGGAACTCATGGGCAGGTATGCGCATCCTGCGGCAAGTATGCCCATGATAGCGCTGATGTACTCCGCACTCTTTTCAAGGGCGGCTGCAACAATGCTGCCCTCGCCCACTCCGTTTTCTGTGAGCCATGCGCTGTATCTGAGAGCCTTGTCTGCGATCTGTCCGTATGTGAACGAATCGTATCCGCCCTTATCGTTGCGCTGTACTACTGCACATCTGTCAGGTGACTCTTTAGCTATACGGAAAAAGTCCTCATGAATAAGCTTTTCCGGTATATCCTTTTCAGTCTGGTTCACCTTTATCCTTATTTCACTTAACATATCTTTCCTCCGGTAAACTTCCAGAAGCGTCCGCCGTTTCTGAAAGTATCTATAATATCATTTATGTGACCGCTTACGCAAGCGGTGAGTTTATCCTGTGAAAAAACTCCTACGCTGTATTGTTCCACGGTGAATGAATTGGTGTAAAGCTTTCCGTACCCGGCACTTTTCCATAGAAGTCCGCTAAGGTCTATATCCTTCATGGACTCGCACAGACCAGTGCCAAGGTATTTCAGATACGCTTCTTTCATGCTCCATATCCCTGCACATTCCGTTCCATGGTCATCAGAGGACAGTATGACCTGTCTCTCCCTTTCGCTCATGGCAAAGCTTATGATACTCTCAGTTTCCCTTACCGGGTCCTGAATATCCACGCCTATCTCATGGGGCGATATCCCGCAGCACACTGCTCCGCTGCAATGGGAGAGATTAAAACATGGCGCTCCCCTCTCCGGTATGTATGGCTTTCCGCCGGAGTGTATGGCAATTGTGGGAAGAGCCTGCCTGTCGTACATTTCTCTGATACTGCACAGCAGCAGGAAATATGCAGCAATACAGTTGTATCTGTCCGAAAGCTTTATATAGCTTCGTGACCTTTTAATGCGCTGCCTGGGCATAAGGCTCTCCATGTAGGCTAAGTTTTCCGCCGTAAGCTGCCCTATACCGGTGGCGCAGATCACATTCGCATAATTCATATCCGCTGGTTAACTGTGCTGACTGCTGTACATATGCGCTTTTTCAGCATTACTGCATAGGGTCTGCCCAGGTCAAACAGGAAGAAATGCTTTCCCTCGAACTCTCGCTTTTTAAGTCCGCAGGTGGTGACTTTCTCCCAGTCGTCAAGCATATCATATGTGGCATCTGCGTCCATTGTGCCAGCGTAGGCGTATATGGGGATATTTACCATTTCGCCGCTGTAGGCAAAGGACTCATTGAGCCGGTAGTCATTCTTGATATGGGGGATAAGGTACTCCATAAGCTCCTTATTCTCCAGTATCTCCTTGGGAGTTCCGCCCATTACGGTAAGTTCCGTAATGAGCGCTGAGTCCTCCATATCTGTTGTGTAACGGTCTGAAAGGTGTATACAGGGTGAATGTCTGCCGGACACTACAAGCAGTTCCGGCTTGCAGCTATGGTATTTCTCCAGTTCATAGGCTGTCTTGAATGCTATTGCTGAACCCATGCTGTGACCGTAGAATACAAATCTCCTGCCCTCTGCGAACCATTCCACTGCATCGGCTGCTATCTCTGTAAGGGTCTGCATATCAGCGATATACTCCTCACCCATACGGCAGCCCTTGCCGGGAAGTTCCACCGGAACAAATTGCAGGGAATCGTCGCTGAGTTCCTGCCATTTCCTGTATACTGCTGCTGAACCGCCGGCGTGGTGGAAGCAGAACACAAGAACTGTGTCTCTGCCTGCTTCACCGGCTTTATTGAAGGGAAACCAGTTTTCATAAGTTTTCATTATCTATATCAATCCTTTCTTAAGGCAACACCGCACAGAGATTGTGGTGTTGCCTTAAAGATTTTCCCAGCTATCTGCCTGTGCAAGCTTTTCAACGAATGATACATAGCTTGCGAACATCTTGTCCATAACGTCCTTATCGAACAGTTCCTCGACGTGATCCCAGATGAGTACCAGTTCGCCGTTTCTGACGAGTGCCTGGTGATCCAGTGCAACCTGCGGAGTCTGGCTGATGGAGTATACCTCCTGTGCAGCCTTGAATACTTCGCTGTCATCCTCCTCATCAAGGTTTCCGAAAAGTTCGCTGGTGAATACTACCGGCATTACTGCCTTGAATATGTCATCGCCTGCAAAGGGCTTCAGAAGTTCCAGACCGTTGAAAGTCCTGTGTTCTACCGCCTTTACCAGCGCATTGCGAACCTCCTCCGCTTCGGCTATGAATCCGCCCTGTCGGTGATAGGGTATAAGTGTGACGTTTGTGAAGTCGCCAAGAAGCTTTGATACTTCCTTATTTATCGGCAGACGGTTATAAAGGGTAAGGTCAAGGGAGAAGTCGCTGCTGCCGCCGAAGTCGGAAAGTGTCCTCATGTATGCGGTGCATATTACCGCTGAGGCTGTTGTGGAGTAGTTCTTTATCTTCTCGTTCAGCTTCATGGTAAGCTCTCTGCTGAGTACTGCCTTCTTCCTTGCGAAATGAGGTGCGCTCACTTCACTAAGCGGCTTGCTGTATGGCATTGCCGGAGCAGGCGGAAGCTTTGGCGAATTCTCTGCCCAGTACTCCTGCGCCGCAAGGTAGTAGTCCTTATTTTCAAGCCACTTGTCCTTTTCCAGAACGTACTGCCTGAACGTGTACGCCGGTTCGTCGATATCCTTGCCGCTGTACAGGCTGAATATCTCCTTTATCATCATGTTTGCGCTCCAGCCGTCAAGCAGCATACAGTCAAAGCTGAAATGTGCGATAGTTGTTCCGTCAGCCTTCTCGCTTACGAATACGTCGAACATCGGCCACTTTCCTGCTTCGTAGATATGGGCTTTCATGCTCTCACGGAGTTCAAGGAACTGCTCGTCGCTTACCTTTCTGAATACTACCCGGTAGTAAGGCACTTCCTCCAGTGCGACCTGGTTTCCGTCCGGAAGAATGACTGTCTGGAGTATGTCGTGAATGTCGATCATGCGGTTTACTGCATCTTCCAGCTTTTTAGGATCAAGTCCCTGCCAGCTAAGTTCGGTGTAGTAATGAGCGCTTGTGCCGCCAAGTTCATAGTCCGCAGAGCGTCCCATAAGGTAGGCTTTCTGAATAGGTGTCAGGGGGTACTTGTTCTCATTGAAGTACTTCTCCTGCTTCTCAGAGCGCTCCTTTTCCGCTTCAAGCCATGCTAAAAGCTGCGACTTTTCGGCTTTCAGACGCTCCAGAACTTCTCCTGTAACTACGCCCTTTGCCGCACGGAATTTCAGCTTGCCCTCCTCGGTGTAAAGCGTAACGCCAAGACTGCGGTAGTACTCTGTGGGGTCATTTTCAGCCTCCTCAGATGCTTCAACTCTCTTTGCCCTGCGTACTTCTGCGGCAGATCCGCTGCTTTCACCGCCTGATGCCTCAGCGCCTGCGAAGAAGTCGATTATCTCGCTTACGGAGCGGCTTCCCAGCATCTTGCTTATGGACGGTCTTATGCCGTATACGCTTTCCAGTTCGTCTGCAAGGTGTATCATCTCAACCGATGATACGCCATACTTTCCGAAGCTGTCAGATGCGGAAAGGTTGCTGATGCCGAGGATATTCCGTATCACCGCCAGAACAGGGTCAACGTCACCGTCGTCAGCAGCCTGTACCTCTGCCGGACGTGCGGAAAGTTCTGCGCAAAGCTGTGTAAGCTTCTTTGCATCGACCTTGCCGTTGCCGGTCACGGGCAGTTCAGCAATGGAGAATATATGCTCCGGAATGAAGTAGTCCGGCAGATGATCCGCAAGCTTTATCTTGAGCGCCTGTGCATCTACGTCATTTTCAGTCTCGATGAATACCGCTATCTTCTTCACTCTGTCGCCAACCGGCAGAACGTAAGTCCTGTCGGCAACTCCGGCTTTCCTGAACGCCGCTGCTATCTCCGCAGTTTCGATACGGTAGCCGTTTATCTTGACCTGACCGTCCTTTCTGCCCAGGAATTCGATAACTCCGCCGCCCAGATATCTTCCGTAGTCGCCGGTGTCGTAAACTCTCTCCCCTGCTGCCTGTGAGGTGTAGAACGCCTTTTCGGTCAGTTCAGGTTCATTGTAGTAACCCTCTGCCAGGCCACGTCCGGCAATATGAAGCTTTCCGCTTACTCTCTCCGGACAACGTCTGCCGAATTCGTCGAATATATAGAACCGCTGATTTGCCAGAGGATAGCCGTAGGGTACTGACTTCCAGCTTGCGTCCATTTTCTCTACATCGTAGTAGTTCGACCATATGGAAGCTTCCGTTGCGCCGCCCATGCTTGTCAGTGCGCAGCCGGGAAGTACTCTTTTAAGCTTCTCCGGAAGTGTCATGGGTATCCAGTCGCCGGAGAGTATCGCTTTGCGTATCTTCGGGGCGGAAAGTCCCTTTCTGTCAAGGAAGTCGGTGTACAAGTCCATAAGCGCCGGTACGCTGTTCCATACTGTAACGCCGCAGTCAGCCACAAGTCTATTCTGCTCCATAGGGTCTATGCGCTGTTCCTCTGTGGGGAGAACCAGTGCGCCGCCGGCTGTGAGCATACCAAATATATCGTATACCGACAAATCGAAACTGAGGGCAGAAACGCCTATCGCTCTGTCGCTTTCGTTAATACCGTACCTGCGGTTTACGTCGAGTATGGTGTTCATTGCCGAGCCGTGGGCGATGAATACACCCTTCGGTACGCCTGTTGAACCGGAAGTATAGATGATGTATGCGCCGTCAGCAGGAGTTATCTCCGGCTTATTGTACTGTCCGCTTCCGGCGGATATCTCAGCGGTAGTTATAGTCCGCAGAGGAAGGTCAGTTTTCGGCTCATTTGCAATTATTGCCGCCGGCTTTGCCTTTTCGATGATGCTGATAGTTCTTGCAGCAGGCTGGTCGTGAGTCAGGGGAACGTATATGCAGCCCGCTTTCAGGATTCCCAGTACACTTCCTATCTGCTCGAAGGACTTGGGCAGGTCTACAAGTACTCTGTCGCCCTTGACTGCGCCGCTTTCGATGAGTACTGACGCTGCCTTGTCAGACCAGCGGTCAAGTTCGCCGTAGGTGTACTCTCTGCCTGCGGATATAAGTGCTGTCCTGTCGGGATATTCTGCGGCATTGCGCTCAAATCCGGCAGTCATCACGGTTTCGCCTAAACTGTAGGCGGTATCATTTGCGCTGTCCTGCAAAAGCTTGTTGTTCTCAGGGCGCAGGTCGGTAAGTGTCTTGCCGAAGAATGACTTATCCTCAGCGGCTTTGTCGATAAGTTCAGAGTATACTGCGAACATTGCGTCCACCGTTCCCGGTGCGAAAACATTGTCGGCAGTATCCCAGGACACGACTATATCTCCTGCCTCGTAGAATACCTGGTGGTCAAGGCAAACCTGTGGTGTACTGGACACGATGCTGCGCATATTCCGGGCAAGTCCCAGACCGCCGGCTTCATCTGCCTCACTGCCGTGGTCTACGCCTACTGCGCTGGTGAAGATGACGTTGTACATTCTGTCATCGTGGTGATACTTTCTCAGCTTGTCGGTGAATTCGACTGCGGAGTACTCAGCGTGTGAGATGTTCTCCAGCATATGCCCCTGTATCTCCCTTGCGTTCTCCGCAATGGAAACGTTCTTCCGGTTGACCTCCACCGGCGCAAGTCTGGTGAAGTCACCAACGATACTTCCAACGTCCGGGGAAATGTCGTGGCGGCGGAACACTGTCAGCATTACTGCAAAGCTGCTTCCTCCGCCGAAGCCGGAGAGTACCTCGGAGTAAAGTCCGAACAGTGCGCCGGAGGGAGTAAGTCCGTACTCTGCTGCATTGTCAGAGAACTTCTTCCACATTTTCTGCGAGATATGCTTCTCACGGCGGACGAATGTTCTCTCAACTCCGCTTACAAAGGCGGAATAGTCGTAAGGAAGTTCAGGTGCTTTCGGGAAGTCCTCTATCTTAGCTGCCCAGAATTCCTCGTCAGCCTTCCGTGCCTTGCATATCTCCCCGGAATTCGAGGTGTATGTCAGGTAGTCACGGAAAGTTATCCTCAGCGGTGCAAGGTCTGCGCCGTTGTAGATGCTTTCCAGGTCACGGATAATGATGTACAGGCTTGCTGCGTCGGCTATCATGAAGTCGATGTAGAAGTGTACACGGTAGCTGCTGCCGGAAAGCTGGGTCAGTCTCACCTGGTAAAGGGGTGCATCAAGGGGAAGTATCATCGCTGACATCTCACGCTTAACTGCTTCAAGATGCTCCGGGAGCTTTTCAGCCGGAATGTCACGGTATATCCTCACTTCCGGTGCTGCTTCCTTTGCGATGTACTGAACTGCGTCCTCAGTTATCCTGCATCGGAGCATATCATGGCGCTCCTCCAGCTTTTTCAGAGCCTCAACGAAACGGTCAGGGTCTACATTGCTCAGGTCTGCCTCGAAGTACGAACAGCAGGCATTCTGTGAAAGCAGCATATTCGGGTTGTCACGTCCTGCCCAGTATGCGTACTGAACATCATTGAGCGCAAAGGGCTTGCAGCGCTGCTCCTCGTCTATTGAGACTATCTGTGCGGAGGCAGTTTCCTGAGCAGTATCCTCCTCACGGAGAAGCTTCTCCACCTCGCCGTATGTAGGGTGGTCGAACAGACTTCCCAGCGACAGGCTTACTCCCAGTACCGAACGTATCCGGGCGATAAGTCTGACTGCGTTTACGGAGTCTATTCCCAGCTTGATGAGATTGGTCTTTTCGTTTATCTCATCTGCGCAAACGCCTGCAAAGTCTGCGATGACGGCTTTCAGCACCTTGCCCTTGTCTGCGGTAGATACTGCGCTGTCGGCGCTCTCCTGGACTATCTCAGCCTTTACGGATTCCCTGCCGGTTATGGTATGGATATAGGGGATACGCTTCTGCTCGAAGGCATAGTTCGGTATCTGGCACACAAGCGCACCTGTGCCGGTGTATGCGCCTTTAAGGTCGGCTGATGCACCGCTGAGGAACAGAGTCGTCAGGACTGTGGGCAGTATCTCCCCTGCTGTACGCTCCTTGTCTGCTGATGGTATGCAAACTGCCTTGCCGTCGGATATCCTGCCGATGATGCCGGTGAGTACCGGTCTTACGCCAATTTCCAGGAATACCTTGTCGGACAGGTCGCCAAGTCCCTTTACGCTGTCGCAGAAGCGAACCTCGGAAAGGATATGCTCTACCCAGTAATCCGGCGATGTGAGCCACTCACGCTCCGCTTTTCCGGAGATGTTGGAGATTATCTTCACGGCAGGCATCTTGTACTTTATCTCACGGGCAACTTTTCCGAATTCCTCCGCTGCTTCTTTCATAAGCGGTGTATGGAACGGACGGGTTGTCATAAGCAGCTTGTACTTCTCGCCCTTGCTGTCAAGTTCAGCAAGGAACTTGTCTACAGCTTCCTCCGTACCTGCAACTACTGTCTGAGCAGGGCTGTTGGAAAGGGAGATGTACACGTCCTCATGTCCACGGATAAGCTTGGCGGTCTTGTCACGGTCAGCGTATACCGCTGCCATTTTGCCCTTGGGCGAGAACTTGTGGAGGATATTTCCTCTTGCGATAACAAGCTTCATTGCGTCAGCCGGTGACATAACTCCTGCAATGCAGGCAGCGGCATATTCACCGATGCTGTGACCGAAAACCATGTCCGGCTTTACCCCGAAACTCATCCACATTTTAGCAAGCGCATACTCGCAGGCAAACAGTGCAGGCTGAGTATACACCGTCTTTTTCAGGTCGTACTTATCGGAGAATACCACCTCGTTAAGGCTCTTGCAGGTGATGCGGAAGTAGTGACCTGCACACTCGTCAAAGGCACTTCTGAACGAGGGTACGCTGTCGTAAAAGGTCTTGCACATATTGTTGTACTGTGAGCCTTGTCCGGTAAACAGGAACACCGTCTTTGGCGCAGTATCCACTTCCGAGGTTACCATATTGCTTGTGAAGCCGTTCTCAACTGCCTCTGTCAGGGACTTTTCCAGTTCCTCGGCATTTGCTGCGTTTATGCAGGCACGGTGGGCAAGTGATGCTCTTGTTACATTGTACGACCGTGAAAGTGAAGTAAGGTCGGTGCAGTTATGACTTCTGAGGTAGTCGAGAAGTCCGCTCATATTCTGTTTGAGCGCCTGGGCAGAGGGTGCGGTGAACATAAAGGGATACGACGGCATCTCCCCGGCTTTATGGTAAGTGCTGCGCTTGTACTCCTTCATGACGATATGCACGTTAGTACCGGAAAGTCCGAAGGAACTTACTCCGGCTACGTTGGCAACGCCCTTGCGCTTCCAGTCACGGCGGGAGTCTGCGACCTTTACCGGGATACTGCTCCAGTCAACGTATTCTGAGGGAGTGTCGAAGTGCAGACTCTTTGGCATCTTGCCCTTTTCCAGCATAAGCGAGGTCTTGATAAGGCTGACTATACCGGCTGCACCTTCCAGATGACCGATATTTGTCTTTACAGAACCGATATACATAGGTGTCTTTCTGTCGCTGCCGAGAGCGTCGGTTATCGCCTTTATCTCGATAGGATCACCCAGGGCTGTACCAGTTCCGTGGGTTTCGATATAGGTCATTTCCTCTGCACCGATGCCGCTTTTTTCCCAGGCAGTTTTCAGAAGCTCGGTCTGGGCAGCGCCATTGGGGGCAGTAAGTCCGGAACTTGCGCCGTCCTGATTTACTGCTGAGCCGATAATAAGGCTGCTTATCCTGTCGCCGTCCTTTTCGGCATCGCCAAGACGCTTCAGGAGTACCGCTGCCACGCCCTCGCCACGAACTGTTCCGGAGGCGTTCTTGTCGAATGCCCTTACCTCGCCATTGGGTGAAAGTATACCCAGAGCGGCTATTTTTCGTGTACTTTCAGGGGAGAAC
The DNA here is from genome assembly GCA_946612185.1 of uncultured Ruminococcus sp. GTDB lineage: Bacteria > Bacillota > Clostridia > Oscillospirales > Ruminococcaceae > Ruminococcus. Next base: position 6,159 of record CAMOEP010000016.1, on the reverse strand, counting down.
ATTATGTTAACTCCGCAAACAAGTGCCATATCGCAGTCGTGATCCCTCAGATATTTCAGCGCTGTATCTACTGCTACTGCTGACGATGAGCAGGCGGTGTCGATAGATACTGACGGGCCGCTGAATCCGAAGAAATAGGATATTCTTCCGGAGAGGAAGGAGAAGTCAATACCGGTAAGGTTGATATCCTCGGTATTGTCGTGCATATAGTTCTCATGACCGAAGTCGTTCTGGACTACTCCCACGAATACGCCGACCTTCTTGCCTTTCAGGGAATCAGGTGCATAGCCGGCGTTTTCCAGAAGTTCCCAGCATACTTCCAGTGCAAGGCGCTGCTGAGGGTCGATAGAAGCGGCTTCCATTGGCATCATGCGGAAAAGCCGGGTGTCGAAGTTCTCGATATTCTCGCTGAGGAATCCTGCCTTTTTCAGGCGCTCGTCACGGAGATACTCGTCCTTGTCGTACTCGTTCCAGCGGTCGTCCGGAACTTCCGAGATAAGGTCTTTACCCTCCCAGAGAGCGTTCCAGTAGCTCTCCGGGTTATTGATACCTCCGGGCAGACGGCAAGCCATACCCACTATAGCCGCAGGTTCACTGTGGCTTGCTGCCACTTTCACACGCTCCTTGAGGCTTCGTATCTCAAGAAGTGCCTTTTTTAATATGTCTTTATTGTTCTGCATTGTAATGCTCCTTAGTCATGGGTTCAGAACTTGTCTTCACAAGGTTCAAAATATGGCGAAGATAAGGCAACACTGCACAGAGATTGTGGTGCAGATGCGCAGTCAGATTTTTCGGCAGATTGTGCAGAAATTTCGCAGGCATACTGACGTATGTCAAGAAATTTGTGTGCAAGATGCCGGAAAATATGCAAGCAGATGTGCCGCAAAGCCGTCAGGCGGTCTTTGTGCGGTGTTGCCTTAAGCTCTTATAACAGTTCGGCTATTGCTGCGGCGTTTTCGGGGTCAGCAACGGCTGTGAAGTGACCGCCTTTCGCCTGTAATACCTCCATATCTCCTATGCAGATATCGCTCCAGTAGGCAATGTTCTTATCGCTTCCGAAGAAAAGTCCCTCGGAATCAGCGGCGTTTATATACCTTACATCACCGAAATACGGCTCCATTTCGCCCTTTGTATAGCGAGTAGTGGAGCTGAAAAGTCCGTAAAGGCTCATGAGCATATCTGCTGCGGGAGCGCTGCCGCTTTTTTCTGCCTCAGATGTGTAGTAGCAGAAACGCTCCTCCTTTGTCATGCCCCCAAGCTTTTCCATAAGTCTGCCAAAGGGTGCGAATCTCTCGCTCTGAAGCAGTATCTCCGCTGCGTTCTCCGGTATCTTTCCGCACTTGTCGAGCATATACGCAAACGCCGCTTCTGCATCAGTTCCGGTGCCGTCGTCGGGAAGCGCAACTCCTGCATTGGGCAGGAACATCATCTCAGTGATAAGCTCGTTCTCGATATCCCACGGGATAGTCTGAGGGTCAAGGAGTACCAGGTCTGCTATCTCAACGCCTGCTTCCACCAGTCTTACTGCGCACTGTGTAGCAAGCCAGCCGCCGAAGCTGTAGCCGATAAGCTGTACCTGTGTGCAGCCTGTCTCCAGGATAAGCTGTGTATAATCGTCTGCCAGAATACTTACCGCTGTCTTGTCATCAAGTTCGCAGTAGCGGCTGTAGTCGCCTACGGAAATGGTCAGGATATTGCCCTTGTTCTGGCGGGTCATATTGCTGATAAGTTCACGGAGTACTGACATATTTCCCATTGCCGGGTGGAATACCACTCTCAGCGCTCCCTCTCCCGCTTCGATAAGCTGGGAAGTACCGATATGTCCGCCGTTTTCGTCAGAGCCGTTTCCGGAAGCACCTGAGAATCCGTCGATGAATTCTGCAAGTTCGCCTACATTCGGGTGATTCAGCAGGAATCTGAGCATCTCATCAAAGGCAATGTCCGGAGCGAGTTCCTTGCGGAGTTTTCCGGTTATCTGCGCCATTATCAGCGAATCTGCACCGTGGTCGAAGAAGTTGTCCGTAATTCCAAGACCGGTTATGCCAAGTTCTGCCCACATTGCGATTATCTTGTTCTGTGTCTCGGTAGTGCCGGCTGAAACGCTGTCGGAAGCGCTTGACACCTCGGAATTATGGTTTGCCGCCATGCTGCGGAGTTTCTTCATATCCACCTTGCCGTTGGCAGTTACAGGGAAACTATCCAGCATTAAGAAGGTCTTAGGTATCATATAGTCGGTCAGGTCGTTCCTGATGACCTCCGCAATGTCCTGACGGCTAACATATGCACGGTCGGTCTTGACCTGGCATATAACTGTTCCGTCCTGCTCCGCACGGTTTCTGGGTGAAAGCTTGTCCGCAAGGGTCTTGTCCGCATCGGCTGTGAGTACCACTGCTCCAGCAGGTCGGATAATCTCCAGAATACGCTGGGCTGCCGTATCCGCATCTGTCTTGATACGACCGATAACGGCAATGTCAAAGGAGTTCCCCTCAAGTCCCTCTGCAAGGATATTATCGGTAAATGTGCAGTCCTGAGCGTCCTCTGAAAGTGCCGCACCGCAAACGATAGTTCTGCAAAGCTGGTGAGATGAAGCGTATGCGCCGATGATATTCTCCACGCCGTCACCGATATTCTCAGCCAGTTCCGCAAACTCCCTGTCATAGCGCACAAGGTCGCTCTCGTCAGCAGATTCGGTCACATAGAAGCACACCAGCGACTTCTCGCTGCCGGTATCATTGAATACCACCACGCTCCTGTTTACCTTGTCCACGCCGTCAACTGCATGGGCTATCTCCTGAAGTTCGATTCTGTGACCATTCAGCTTTATCTGTGAATCCATTCTTCCCAGGAACTCTATCTCGCCGTTTCTGTGATACTTGCCCAGGTCGCCTGTGCGGTACATCATCACGCCGTCAGCCGACTTTATGAACTGTTCCGCAGTTCTCTCCGGGTCATTGCAGTAGCCGTCAGCCAGACCCTTGCCCAGGATATAAAGTTCACCCTTTACGCCTACAGGACAATTTCTCCTGTGGCTGTCAAGTACCCTGAACTGCTGATTTGCCAGTGGCAGACCGTAGGGTATGCTTGCAAAACCGTCGGGAAGTCCGTGGTATTCGTGGTAGTTAGACCAGATAGATGCCTCAGTCGCTCCGCCCAGACTTACTACCAGCGCATTTTCTGAGTAGCCAAGAAGCTGGTCGGGCAGGTCAAGGGGTATCCAGTCGCCGGAAAGCATTACCAGTCTCAGCGTGGAGATATCCGGGTGAGAGCTGTCTGCGTCCATGTAGAGCATCACCATTTTCAGGAGTGAAGGTACACTGTTCCATACGGTCACGCCGTTCTCAGCGATAAGCTGTGCCAGATACGAAGGCTCTTTCTTGCGGCTGTCCTCCGGGTAGACAAGTGTTCCGCCTACGGAGAGCAAGCCGAAAATGTCGTATACAGAAAGGTCGAAATTAAGCTGTGATACGCCAAGTACGCTATCCTCGCTGCCTACGCTGTAGCGGCGGTTTATGTCCTCGATAGTGTTTACTGCTGCGCCGTGGCTGATGACTACGCCCTTAGGCTCGCCGGTCGAACCGGAAGTGAATATGATATACGCCTGGTCAGTAAGCGAGATGCCCGGAACTGTCTCCAGAACTCCGCTTCCGGCTTCGTCCATATTTATGCGCACCACGCTCTCCGGGTAAACGGTGGTATCCGTGGATACTGTCAGGAAAAGCTTTATCCCCGCACGGTTTATGATACTGCTGATACGGTTCGCTCCCTGCTCGGCTGAAATAGGAACGTACACTCCACCGCCTGCCAGTACTGCTATAGCACCTGCCGGCTGGTATACCGACTTGCCGGAGAGAAGTCCCACCGGCTCGCCTTTTGAAAATCCTGCCGCTTTGAGTTTCTCAGCGATGCCGCCGGAAATGCCAATAAGTTCACGATAGGTGTACTTCTGTCCGTCTGCCACGACTGCGGTCTTTTCAGGCATTTTCTCCGCAATGCTCAGGATCTTCTCATGGAGAAGATGCTCCGGGAGTGCAAAAGCCGTATCGTTCGCCTTTGCGAATATATCCCCCTGATACGCCGGGAAACTCCTTGACGCTGCCGCTTCAAGGTCTGCGCCGTCTGCGATAGCATTGAGGATATCTCCGAAAAGTCCGAACATATCCTCGGTCATACCCTCCTTGAACACGTTCCTGCGGATATCCCAGTTCACCTGCATACCGAACGGGCCGTCCATTACCTGACAGTCAATGAATACCTGTGGAGTCTGGCTGATGCCGATACCGCTGACCATTCCTTTCAGGGACTCTGCGTCCATTGAGTTGAGAAGTCCTATGGCGCTGGTGAATACATATGGCATAAATGCCGCATCATTGCCTTTTTTGCGGGAAAGTTCACGCATGAACGATACACCGCTGAACAGTCCGTGATCCATATCCTCGAAAAGCAGCGCATTTGTCCTGCGTGCCGCCTCTGAGAAGCTTCCGGCGTTTTCAAGGTCAACGTCCAGAAGCACAAGGCTTGTGAAGTCGCCCACTACCTTGTTTATATCCTTGTGGCAGTCCTGTCGTCCGAGTACGGTAAGGTTTATAGCGAAGCGCTTGTTCTCGCTGTATCTTTCCAGAACGGCGCTGTATATCATAAGTACCAGTGCGGTAGGTGTTACGGAATTTTCAACTGCGCACCTCTTTATTACCGCCCACTGTTCAGGTGTGAATTGCAGGAACTTTCTGTCAAATGCCGCAGTCTCTCCGGGGTCGTACTTGTTAACGTCCAGATGTGGACAGGGTGGAAATTCCTCCAGTTTGTCCAGCCAGTATTTCTTGTCACTTTCGTAAGCTGCACCGGCTTTCAGTTCTCTCTCAGCGATAACGTAGTCCCTGAAACTTGCGCCTATCTCAGGAAGTTCAGTTATCCTGCCGAAATACATTCCCTCAAATTGCAGGAGAAGAAGCCATATACTTGTCCAGTCGGCAATGAGGAATTCAATGGAGAAGTGCATGATAGCGCTGTTTTCGTAGTTAGTTACGGCTACTGAGAAGTAAGGCCAGCTTCCTACCTGGTAGCAGCTATGACCCATTTTCGCCATGACCTCCGCACCGTCCATGTCACCCAGGTCAGTTACGGTGAAGTGGGGGGCTTTCTCCATGATCTGCTGGTATCCCTCCTCATGGACTACCGCCCTGAGCATCTCATGATGAGCGATAAGCTTGTTCCATATCTCCTCCGCACGGGCAACGTCGATATGGTCGTAGTCAAGCTGAAGGTAGATATGGCAGGCAACTCCGCCATAGTCGAACAGCTTCTTGCGTCCCATAAGGTAGGACTGCTGAACGTCTGTAAGCACGAATGGTTCATACCGTCCGTCCCTGTCCTCCACCAGTCTTATCCTGCCCTTCATGGCATTGAGAAGGTCGATGACCTCCTGCTTGTACTCTTTAAGCTGAGCGATATCCTCCTTGCCCAGAGCGCCTGCTCCGGCTTTGTACTTTATCTTGTCGTTCTCTGTCCAGAGTTTTACGCCTTTTGCCGCCAGTCTGCTTACCAGTTCAGCGGCGTTATTTGATCTGTTTTCCATATTCTGCTCCTATTATTCAGAGTATTTTTCCTTTACCTGCGCCATAATGATGTCAGCGTCTATCTGTCCGGCGCTGTCCCCGGATATCAGTGCCGGGAAGCCTGTCTCAGATGTGAAACTGTGCCACATTCTTGCAGATGTAAGGGTCTTTGTGTAATAACGGTTCGTACCGGCGGTATCTGCGCTGTTAATAGTCTCTATGAAGCTGCGGATATCCTTTCCGATAGCCGGTATCCATTCTTCGGTGAATATCCTGTTGAACCCCTTTTCCTCCGGCTTGCAAAGTTCAGTGCAGCTATTGGCAGAAAGTACACCGCCGCTTTCAAGCAATGATGCATCTGTTCCGTGAACCGGTACGAACATCTTGTTGTACCAGTAAACTCCGCCCATAACATCATCAAGCCGCAGTCTGCCGTGGGCGGTTATGAGTTCCAGCTTGAAAAGGTAGTGCATGAAGTTGTCCGGGTCATCGGGGTTCACCTGATTCTGGACTGTGAAATGAACCGGTATACCGCCTATTTTCGCAGATGCGAACTGGTAGGGCTGGTTATTCTCGGTCACTGTCTCCATAGTGAACGGACGGCAGG
>CAMOEP010000015.1 GCA_946612185.1 uncultured Ruminococcus sp. | reverse complement strand
ATAGTCACCCACGGAGCGATACCAATGGGCATAAATCTGCTGTATTTCGTCATTTCCGTAATCCTCGGCGTTATCGTCAACTACAATATCGACTTCATGGTTGGTACGGTCTGCCTGTTTACTGAGTCCATCTGGGGCATCAATATCATGAAGCAGGTCATAGTCCTGCTCCTCTCCGGCGCTACTATACCGCTGGCGTTTTTCCCTGATACTCTGCGGAATATCATAAACTGGCTGCCCTTCAAATCCATTTACGACGCTCCCCTCACCCTGCTCCTCGACCCCTCCCCTGCCTTTGAGAAAGTAATCGTCACCCTGGGTACTCAGCTCTGCTGGTGCGTAGTGATGACAGTCCTCAGCAAGCTGTTCTGGAAAACTTCTCTCAGACAGATCACTGTGAACGGAGGCTGATTTATGAAAAAGAGAACTCTTGGGTTTTACCTGCGCATTTATGGTAAAATACTAATACAAGACCTTAAAAGCAAAATGAGTTACCGCTCAGACTTCATCATATCCCTTATCGGTATGATTTTTACCAATATTTCGGGATTTGTTAGCTTCTGGATACTTTTCAGGAACTTTCCCTCAATAAACGGCTGGAGCTACTATGAAATGCTGTTCCTTTACGGCTTTTCACTTGTATCGCTGACTCCAGTACAGTGCCTTTTCGACAACAACTGGAGTCTGCGAATGTACGTCTATTCGGGCGATTTCATCAAGTACTGCTTCCGCCCTATCAACCTTTTCTTCTACTATCAGTCGGAGGTTTTCGACATTAAGGGGCTGGGTCAGCTTGCGTTCGGAATCGGTACACTGGTCTACTCCTGGGGTAAGCTTGGACTTGCTGTAACTCCCCTGGCGCTCATCAAAATGGTAATATTTTTACTTACCGCTTCCCTTGTTATGATCGCCCTGCAAAATGCGTCCGCCGCTACCTGCTTCTGGATACAGAACTCCTTCTACGTCATGGATCTGGTGTTCCGCTTCAAGGACTACGCCCGCTACCCGATCACCATTTTCAGCCCGGTTTTCCGGTTTTTGTTCACCTTCGTAATGCCTATCGCTTTCATCGCCTACTACCCAAGCCTTGTGATACTGCGCCCGGACGAAGTACCGATACTTAGCTATATTTCGCCAGTTATCGGTATCGTATTCTTCATCGCAAGCTACAAACTCTGGATGTTCGGCGCTACCCGGTATAGCGGCACGGGGTCGTGATATATACAATTAAGGCTGTGCAAAACACCATTGCGCAGCCTTTTTTGCATAAAACTGCAATATCCCCTTCACATTCTGTCAAGCATCACATCTTCATATACCGCACATTCAGTGTACTTTATGCAAATTGACGAAATAAATCAAGATGCTTGCAATTTATGGCGAAATAATGTATAATTTACCCATAGAGCGCAATCTGCCGCACTCTGAATCTACCGAGAGGAGTATAAAGGATGAAAAAAAGTTTGATTAAAAGATTTGTCTCGTCGCTGACTATTGCCGCTATGTCATTATCACCTTTGTCAGTCAATGCGTATGATGAAGGTCATGACCCAGCTTGCGGCGGTGCTGGTTACGAAATTCTGGATATGGATACCATACTCAGTTCCAAAATAAAGCCTGTGATAACCGCTACAAAGGAGGTCATCACCCTTGATGAGGCAAAAAATGACCCTGTAAGAACTATTGATATATACATTTCTTCCGGTCAGGAAGGCGGTTATTTCGCCGCTACCGGTTTCCACTACTTTGTTGACTCAAGGCTCGATATCATTCAGAGAAAAACCGGAAAACCAGATGTTACCATTGGCGATTCTCTCGAAGAAGCCGCTAATGTGACCTATGATAATAACCTCATTCCCGAATCAACTAACCCTGATAATGAGAATATGCAAAAAGGTATTATGGTTTTATCTGCCTCAGGCGATGATGTATGCACCGACGGTCTGATGTATTCATTCAAGGTCAGAATCCCTGATGACGCTAAAGCTGGCGACGTTTACCCTATTGATATAAAGTTTGTTTCTGTAAGAAATGGTAATTATTATGCTGACGACACTTTCTTTTCATTAACCAAGAGCATCGAGGATAGAAGACTGCTGCAAGCGTATACCTTCACTCAGGGCATTTATAACCCTGAGTATAACAATAATTTCAAGGCTGATAATGACGATATCCTCAGAACTCCTGCTCTGGCTGACATAAAGGGCGAGTACGACGGATATATCGCTATCGAGGGCGGTCAGGTAACTACAACTACAGCTACCACAACTTCCACCACCGTTACCACCACGACCACCGTCACCACTACCACCGAGCCGGAAACTGTTTCCTCTTTCCGTTGGGATACGGATAACTGGAACTTCAATAACTGGGACGACTATTTCGGCGCTGGGCCGATGTCCCCGAAAATCAACAGCTACTACAAAAAAGTCCTCGCTGATAACCTTACTAACAGCGAATATGAAACCGTTTTTCAGGGATACTATGATTCATTAGGCAAATGGCACACTCCCTGGATAGATGAGGATTGGGACGGCTCTTGCTACGGTATGTCCTCCCTGCTGCTCCTTAACAAAAACGGTCTTGTGCCATGCTCAAATTATAAAGCAGGCGCAGCCTGTCCTCATGACCTCCCTGCGCCTATTGACGACTTAGATGTAAGCTCACTTGTGAACTATTACCAGCTTCTCCAGGTCAAGAGCGTTATCCAGCAGCAGTACAGAAGTGTTCCGAAACGCTCACACAAGGAAAACATTACCGAACTTATGTCCCAGCTCGATAAAAATGATGTGGTTCTCGTAGGATTCAAAAAACCGTACTGGGGCGGTCACGCAATACTCGCTTACGACTATTCCTTCGGAAGCTGGACTTGGAGCGGTAAGACCTATGACGGCTGTATCTATATCGTTGACCCCAATAACTCAACAGAATACGACCCCTGGTTCAATATCTACTTCAATTCAAAGACGTATAACTGGGAGATTCCCGCTTACACCGGTATCACGTCCGCAAGCGGCGCTGTAATAAACTATATCGGCGCTGATGTAAATGCTATCAATAATGGCGGTTTCCTGAATGGCACTAAAAACGCCGATACTTCAAACTATGTTGCCAGAATAGACGCTGCTGCTATCTCGGAAAACCACTCTGTCGCTAAGGTGAAGAATTCCAATGGCAATTATACATCACTGTCGTCTGCTGCCGGTGATATCATCGCTGATATGTCCTACATCGCCGGCGGTTCTTCCTCCGGTACTTCCGGCTATAACCTGTATGACCCCGATTCGGCTTACATGGTCGTTCAGAATGAACCTACTGAACTTCAACTGAGTATGGATTACGAAAACTGCCTCCTCCGTGCCGGTTCTGCCGCCGGAACTCAGGTCATTTTCGACCAGAACGGATTCGTTCAGGTTGACGGTGAATCCGCTGACTACAATATCTCCATGATTTTCGACGGCGATCATGCAACCGACTGGTTCGCATTCGACGTTAACGGTGAAAATGCTGACATTGTGTCAATGGAAATGACCGACGACGGATTTATCATCGAAGCTGATAACCTCCAGAACGTTAAGGTAGAGGCTAATAACAGGCATTATGCCGCTAATGTAAGCTTTTCTACCAAGTACAATAAGGCTAAACTCTACCAGATAGATAAGTACACTATCGGCGTTTCCGTTGATGCTGATAACAACGGCTCATTTGAAACTGCTATTGCTAAAAGTGCTAAGGGTGTTGCCGGTGATATCAACTACGACGGCAAGTTCAACATTGCCGATGTGGTAACTCTCCAGAAATGGCTGCTCGGTGACGGTACTGCACTTATTAACTGGGAATACGCTGACCTTTGCAATGACAACGTTCTCAACGCTTTCGACCTGTGCGCTATGAAGGATATGCTGCCGGAGAAGTAAAGGCAAAACCGAACAGAGATTGTGGTGTTGCCTAAAGTGTAACTGGTTTAAAACAAATCGACCCCCAAAAGTTTTCGGACTTTCGGGGGTCATTTTTTATCAGTAAAACTCCACCATTACCTCAATGTCGGTAATATCAGGGTTGGAGTTCTTCACAAGACTGGTGATTATGCTTTTTGCTGATTTTTCGGCAGTTCCGGTGAACTGGGTATTGCTGGTAAGGTTCTGGGTTATGAGGGCAAGCCCCTGTTTGATGTCGTCACGGGCTTTGTCCTCGCCAATGCTGGTGCTGTCATTGAAGATGTCGTTCTTGAAATTCAGCAGCCTTAAACCAGAATAGTCCACGGAGCAGGTCATGACCGGCTCAGGCACTCTCACCCTCACGAACTTCCGCTCAGTATCCACCGTGAACTCCGCACTGGTCAGGTCAACGGTAAACACGCCCTTTCCGGGAACTTCCAGCCAGGAGGTGATGTTCTCCTTATTGTCGCCCCGGTCATGGATTATGTACTGCACATCTGACACTTCAAGTACCTGTAGTTCAGCAGTGTCGCTGATGTTTTCCACGCTTATGACCACCTCATTGCTGACGTGGTGCTTTTCCTCTGCACGCTGAAAGCTGCTGTCGTAGAAGTCGCTGTAAACCGTGTCGGAGGCGGACAGCTTAGCTGCCTGATAAGCGCTGTTCATAGCCTTTTTTCCGGCGTTCATGGTCATGGCGTAAAGGGAGATATCCGCTGCGGCAAGTGCGGCGGCAATAAGTCCCAGAACGGCTGTGGTGGTGAACTTAAACTGACGCTTCTGAGGAATAGCGGCAGGTGCAGGCGCAGGCTCTTTCGCCGGCTCAGCGTGATCGGCCTCCTGCATCTCCCCGGAGTCACGACAGACCCGTATCTCCTGATTTTCAGGAGTTTTAGCGGTTATGATTATAGTGAAGCTGACCCGGTCGTTCAGGCGCTTGCCGGTGACAAGTTTACCGTTGCTGCGAACCTCGAACCCCGGCTCGACCTCGATAACAAGCCGGTCGCCCTTCTTCATGTCCCTTATCTCCGGACAGCGGAAGTGGTCGTGGCGCTCGTCGTTTACGAAAACTGCAATTATCTGCTTGGACTCATAAATATACGCAGTGTATTCTCCGTCAGCGGAAACAGCGTCAATGGGATCGAAATTATTCGGCATCTTCCTCACCTCCGTCCAGGAATTCAACGTGAACCGACCTGCCTTTTCCGCAGGCACATTCAGTAATGTAGGTGATCTGGTCGATTGCGGAATCCTTTGCTTCCTTCATCAGCACGTCGTAGTTTTCAAGGGAATCCCTGACCTCACCGGCTGTATTTTTCATGGTATTCAGGTAGGCTGTGTAGCCGGATTCTGCATCGCCTGAGAACGGGTACTTCTGGTACTCCGCCAGTTTTTCAGTCCCCTCCTCGTCCACGAAAAGTTCCACTTCCGGCTCAGGGATAAGCACATTCAGCGTACCGTCAGCGGACTGTGACACCTTTGCTTTCGTAAGGTCAACACTGAAAACTGCATCTCCCTTGACCACATAAAGCGCCTGGTAATCCTTGCCGAGAGAGTGCATATTCGTCAGTTTTACGCCAGCTACAAGTACTTCCAGCTTGGCAGTTTCCGCAAGGGTATTCCCCACAACTGCCGCTGTATCCTCGGCAGAAAGTCCCTGCTCAGTTCCGGCAGCATTTCCGGCGGCGATGCCCTCAGTCACGCCCTTGTATGAACCGACCGCCAGTCCGACTGCTTCGCCTTTTGCATGACCGATCTGAGCGCCGATAGTGTCAGCATTCTCCTGCATAGGGTACAGTACAAACATAGCTGCCGCACATACCACCGCTGCGCCCAGGAATATGCTGTTCAGTTTATTCTGAAAAAATCCCATACTAATCTCCTTTGATATTCAGTCCAATGTAGTCCTGACGGGTAATAGTCCTTCCGTCCAGGTCGGGTGTGATCGGGATATCGACTTCAACGTTGTCCATATGCCCGAAGCTGTCAAAGTGGGAATCGAAGAAATTGTAGACCTTGCCTAATATACTATCTGTATTTCTTGCAATTTCATATTCTTCATCGTAAAGGTCGTAGCGTATCGTAAGTTTCTGATCCTCCCGGAGGATAGTCTCGCCGCTGACAACGTTTCCGTCGAGCCTGAAGGTAGCGTCACCATGATTATCAGGCGCATCATCAAGGTTCACGGTTATCAGCTTCTTTGCCGGATTTTCCAGAAGGATGCTGTCAATATTGCGGATATATCCGGCAAAATCCATAGTCTGAACGTATGGCTCGCCGGTTTTTTGGGACTTGAAATAGTAACCTGCGTCCGGAGTAAGTGTCAAAGTGACCTTCTGGCTCTTGTCAACTCTGTCACCAGGCTGGACTGGATATCCGCCCTCGGCAAAAGTCAGTGAAGCAGTACAGTTCATGACGCTTGGTGCTTTGTAGACCGCCATCTGGTCGCCGTCAGCCTTGAAAACGCTGATATTCACCGAATCACCGGCATTTTCGCCTACCTTGATATTGTATCTCCAGCCGCCGCTTATCTGCTGAGGTTCACCCACCATAAGCTGTGTGGAGTCAACGGCATAGTCCTCGGCAACGTCAATAGTTATCACATCGCCCACCCGCAGCCCGGTCATGGTATTGCTGCCGTCGGAGAAATTCTGCTTCACGTCATTCAGCTTTACCGCCATTCGCCCGTCGGAGTCCTGAATGTGGGCACTTATGTAGCAGTGAAGTTCCACGTCAAATGCTATCTCCGCCGGAGAACCCGGTGTTACGCTGTATACCACCATTCCGCTCTCGTCTGAACCTATCTCAGGCTGTGGCGTGATGCCAACGATATAGAACTTCTCCGGGTCATAGGAAAACCGCACTCTCACGCTGTCAGAGCCGTTTATTTCAGCCGTGTCGCCGCTTATCAGTTCCTCGCCGGCGTACCATACTCCCAGGGAATTGTCCTTTTTTCCGCCGGTCAGATGACCTGAGAAGTGCAGATGTCGCTGACCGTAGCCGCCACGGGGTTCGACGGATATCTCGCTGCCGGTGAAGTCCTCAGGGATGTGTATTTCCAGACCGCTTACGGTAAATAGCTCCGTGGGAGTTTTCCGGCTGTGGTCTATAACTACAAATCCCTCAAACCTGTACAGTGGGTCGCAGTCGCTTGAAAGTACCGGCTTGCTGGCGTAGATAGTGTCCCCAGGAGAGACACGGCAGGGCAACTCCACCGGAACAGTCAGCGCCGGGTCGGTATAGTAACTTATACCAACAAGCGAATTTGAAGCAAAGGTTGCGTGAATCGGCGGAAGCGACGCATCTTCGTCAATATCTTCGGAAATGTACTGTCCGTTCTCGTCAAGGAGGCTGTCCTCCTCAAGCTGCTTATACTCAGAATAATCCGCATCATCGCTGAGTTCACTTTCGCTGTTCAGCCACGACTTGAGAACATTCTCGCTGCTGCCGGCGGAACAACCAGTCAGCAAAGCCGTCATAGCCGCCAGCAATAGGAGCTTTTTCATTGCATCACCCCTTATTATCCTGATTATATCATAATAATACTTAAAATTCAAGGTTGTTTCGTTTACGATTTGGTAATTTTAGTAAATTCATTTAACTTTACCATTTATCAGTGCGCACTCATAGGTTTCAATGCTGTGACCTAAGTACTTCATGACAAGAAGTTCATCTGCCGCATCGCACATAGCGTTGTGAACTTCACGGTAAGTTTGCTTGCCGGAAAGCCCCTGCATAATGGGTTCAACGCCGTAATTGCGCTTTAGTCTGCCAGTTGCGCAGCAATCAGCATTTTCCGGGATAGTTTTGTTATACTGCCTGTAAGCGGCAATGCGGATAATATCGTACCAGCGGTAAGCAGACAGTTCCGGCAGGTGGTTCATATCGAACCGTGCGTTATAGGCGAAAATAGCACATGAACCGTGTTTTTTCATAAGCTTGCGGATATCTTCCAGAATCTTGGTTCGCTCGTCCTCCATGTGTACGGCAACGTCTTTTTTTCTGAGTACAGATGAGTACATTCCCGGACGCAGACATTCCGGAGTAACTATATAGTACCTGGACTCGACCGGCTGAAAGTCGTGACCGGAAATAGTCACGCCGATGGACATTATCTGGTCGTCCCAATTAGTTTCGGTATCAATAACAGCAAAGCTGCGTTCGTCTTTAAGCATAGCAGCACCTCCGCTTACTATTATACACCATATTCTCCCTGCGGTCAAGCCAAGCTGCAAGCTGAGCCAGCTTGACCGCTTCTCACGTTGACGCTCGTAAACTCGCTCACAATGTAGAAACAGTACTTTTGCAGTCGCTCAACCAAGCTGAGCCAGCTTGAGCGCTCCCACGTTGACGCTCGCTTCTCTCGCTTACTCTTTTAGAAACGGTACTTTTGCAGTCGCTCAACCAGCTTTGCAATGGTACTATGTTCTATTCACTTTTCACAATTCACTAATTATGCGCATTATGTTGACATTACCGAAGTACAATGCTATAATATTAATAATATTAATCAGGGAGATAAAAAATGATAAAGGTGCATTTTTATAATTATGGTTGTGGCGTTTTGCATATTGAGAAGGAACTTGGAATAACAGAAGATGTGGACAACTTTTTGATTAATAAAATTCCCGAACTTCAGTTAGAAGCTACCGACAGCCTGTACGATTTATATGATAATGAGATTTTTTGGTTTTCTGCGGAAAATGAGGTGCAATGCGTTGATAAGATAAATTATGTATTAAAGTCATATATTTCAAGTCAGTCACAAATGCAGTATTCTGTTACCATTACCTCCGATTTAACATAAAAATCAATGCCCCCGGACGCTCAAAATACGTTCAGGGGCATATCTGTTCTCCAAACAATTGTTATTTCATTTTCCAGAAAAGCAGGAACAATATCCCCACCTGCCATAGCAAGCCAAGTATATTCACCGCCCAGAAATACCAGTGCTTCGTCTTGTGGCGGAATGCGTGCATACCGGACAGCGCTCCTATCGCTCCGCCCAGGAATCCCACCCAAAGCAGGACGGATTCACGGATACGCCACTTCTTGTTCTTCGCCTTCTTCTTGTCCATACCGTAAAGTATAAACGCCGTCAGGCTCATGATACAGACAATTACAAGGAATATCACTATCAATACCATAGCTGCACTCCTATTCGCTTACGCAGAAGTCGCTGTCAAGTACACATACTATGCGGTATTCCGGGTACTTCTCCTCGACCATTTTCACTGCTTTATTGTATACTTCAAGGCGGTCAGGTGCGTCAAAGCTTACGATCATATCAAACTGTATCAGCTTCTCTGTATCATTCAGGTAAAAGCCGTGAAGCTGTATGATATACTCCTGTGACAGTAGCATCTGGCTTATGTCCTCACGGATCGCAGTTGCTTTTGTGTCGCTGGTGTTCATTGAGTAGACGCTCATGGCGGTCATAATTACCCCAAGTTCATTGTAAAGCTTTGTGGTAACTGCCCTGCCAAGTTCGTCTATCTGGACGGCGGTCATGGTGTCGGGTATCTCGACATGGACGGAGCAGTTAAGTCTGTCCGGGCCGTAGTCGTGGAAAATAAGGTCGTAAACGCCCATAACTTCCGGGAAACTCATGATGCACTTCTGTACGGACTGTGCTGTCTCGAAGCTTACCCTCTCGCCAAGCAGGTGTGATATGGAATCTTTCAGCATATCTATTCCGGACTTTATGATGATAACCGAGATTATCGCACCGAGCCATGCTTCAAGGCTTTTGCCGGTGATGAGAAATATTATCGCTGCCGCAAGGGTCGAGGCGGAGATGAGCGAGTCCATGAGAGCGTCCTTGCCGGAATTTACAAGGGAATCGGAGTTCACCTTTTCGCCGGTGCGCTTGACAAAAGATCCAAGGAATATTTTAACTACTACCGCTGCGGAAACGATTATCAGTGTTGCGGCTGAGTAGTCGGGAGTTTCAGGGACGATAATCTTATGGACGGACTTAGTCAGCGAGGTAAAACCAGCGTAAAGCACGATCAATGAGATCAGGATAGCGCTGAGGTACTCGATACGCCCGTGACCCCAGGGGTGTTTTTTGTCAGGCTGTTTGGAGGCAAGTTTAGTGCCGATAATGGTTATAAGTGACGAACCGGCATCGCTGAGGTTGTTTACAGCGTCCAGGACGATAGCGATAGAATGTGACAGTACACCCACGATCGCCTTGAATCCGGCGAGGAGGATATTTGCGCCGATTCCGATGATACTTGTCCGGACTATGACCTTATCACGGCTGATTTCTTTTTTAGTGTCAATAGTATTTTCCATAAAATGCTCCCCTCGGTAATATATTTCACTACTATTATACCACATACCTATTAAAATTTCAAGCCAAGCCAAGCTGCGTCAGCTTGACCACATATCACGTTGACGCTCGTTAACTCGCTTACTTTTTTAGAAACGGTACTTTTGCCGTCGCTCAACCGTGTTTTCAATGGTACTAAGTCCTATTCAAGTATTTCTGTAAACTGCCGCTTTTTTTGTTCTACCGGAGAACTCTGTACCAAGCAAAATATGGTTGAGCGACGTAAAAAGCACCGTTTCTAACGAAGTAAGCGAGCGTAAGCAAGCGACAACGTGGGAGCGGTCAAGCTGGCTCAGCTTGGTCAAGCTGACGCAGCTTGAAAAATTTCAAAAAAACTATTGACAAACCTGAAAATGTGTGGTATTATATAACTGTAATAACCGTACTACACGATATAGTACACCTACTACAGAAAGGAGTGCCTATGTTTTCTATCGACCTTACAAGCAGAATTCCCATTTATGAGCAGATATATAGTTCCATAGTTGACATGGTAATAAGCGGTACGCTGAATGAGAACGACCAGCTTCCAAGCGTGCGCAGTTTCGCCAAAGATGCCGGCGTTAACCCGAACACCGTCGCAAAAGCTTACCAGGAACTTGAACGGAATGGTATAATCTACTCCGTGCCCGGCAGAGGCAGTTTCATTGCTAAAACCGATAACGCCGCTTTCGTAAGCGCTGCCTGGGCTGACTTTGATAACGCCGTTTGTGACGGCTTCAAGCGTGGCATCAGTCCCGACGATATGAAAAATCGTATTGACACACTTCATGGAAAGGAGAATGGAAAATGATCGAATTAAAAAATACTGTCAAGAAATTCGATGATTATACCGCCCTGGACGGTATCGACCTTACTATCGAAAAAGGCGCTTCGTTCGGACTTCTCGGTTCTAACGGCGCTGGTAAATCTACTATACTCCGCCTGCTTTCAGGTATCTACCGTGCTGACGGCGGTCAGGTGCTTATCGACGGTAAGGAAGCCTACGACGATGTAAGCATCAAGCAGAGGGTTTTCTTCATCAACGATGAGACTATCCAGTTTACCGGATATACCCTCAAAAAACTCAAGGACTACTACAAGCTTTTCTACCCCAACTTCTCCGAGGAGGTATTCGAGAACCTCCGCAGCAAGGTGAAGCTGCCACTTGATAAGAAGCTCTCCACCTTCTCAAAGGGCATGAAGCGTCAGGCTATCGTTATTATCGGTCTTGCCTGCCAGCCGGATTACCTGCTCCTGGACGAGGCTTTCGACGGTCTTGACCCAACTATGCGCATCATCGTCAAGAAAATGCTGGTTGACGCTATGATCGACAGACAGATGACCACTATCATCTCCTCCCATAACTTAAAGGAGATAAACGAGGTCTGCGACACCGCCGCACTTATCCACGACGGCAAGGTGATCTTCGCCCGTGATATCGACAGCGTTAAGGGCAGTATCCACAAGATACAGGTCGTATTCCCCAAGGACGACAGCGGCAATACTCCCGAATATACACAGGCTGACTTCCCTGACCTTGAAGTTCTCCACTTCGAGCGCAATCAGAGTATCTACTACATCATCGCTAAGGGTGATGAGGACGTTATCAAGGCTGTTTTCGCTCCGAAACGCCCGATGCTCCTGGAAGTTATCCCGCTTACTCTTGAAGAAATATTTATCTACGAACTGGAGGTGCTTGGCTATGACAGCAGCGACATCAACAACGATTGATAGTTTTTTCGGCAGACGTTTCAAGTCAAAAGTAGCCGATAACTCTAAACTTACTATAACTCACAGTGTTCTGTGCATTTTAGGTCTGCCCCTGCTTTGTGCTATCGCAATGATAATCACATACATGGACGTTAACAAGATAAAGTATGAGGACAATACCCTTGCATTATTTGCAGTAATATCTGTATGCGCTATCGTTATCAGCGTATTAATGGGCATTATTATCGCCCTGTCCACTTTCCGCTATCTTTACAATAAGAGCCTTGTGGATATGAACCACTCTCTCCCTCTTACCACTCAGCAGCGTTTCTTCGCTGACTACCTTTCCGGTCTGAGCGTATACATGATACCTATGCTCTGCTCAGTAGTCCTTGGACTTATTATCGTGGGTATCGGATATATGGTCATCGGCACAGATGAAACCAATATCTTCGATTTTGTTCCCGCAGCAATAAAGGCAGGCTGCATCGTTCTGGTAGGTATGATCCTTCTGTACACCCTCAGCGTTATGGCTGTTACATTCTGCGGAAGCTTATTTGAAGCCGTATTCAGCGTATTTACATTAAACGCTATTATCCCCGGCGTTATCGCCTGCCTGGGCATCGCAGTAAGCCTGGCTGAACCCTTCGGCATGAGCGAGGACGCTATCCTCAGTAAAAACTTCTTCCTCTGCACAAGCCCTATCGGTGCTGCGGTATTTGCCGGCACTTACTTTGACGGCGGCTATTTCAGTAATATCGGCAGCGAAAGCCAGTACATTTCCGCTATGTACATCAAGTGGATGGTAATTACCTTTATCGTTATCGGACTTTACCTGGCTGCTGCTTTCTTCCTCTACAAATTCAGAAAGGCTGAGGACGTTTCCAAGCCCTACGTTTACCCCTGGTTCTACTACGTTTTCATGTTCAGCGCTGTTTTATGCGTTATCTCACTGTTCTTCATGTTTGAAGAAAGCATTGCCGGTGCAATACTCATCTGCGCTATTGGCTGGTTCATTATGGAAGTCATCAGACGCAGAGGATTCAAAAAGTTCTGGACTGCCGGCATAAGCTTTGCAGCTTCTTTAGCTGTAGCATTCGGCATCTGCTTCCTTTGCAAGGCTTCTAAGGGATTCGGCGCTTACAAGTATGTTCCCTCAGCAGGAAATGTGGAAATGGCTGAGCTTTATATAGGCGGTATGTCTTCTGTTTCATCATATGACTGCGCTTTTAAGAGCAAGGAAGTTATCGAAAGCATTACTGCTCTGCAAAAGGAAGTTATCAGCTTACACGAAAACCCCGATACTATCAAACAGATACCCGCTACTGACCCGAATTCCTTAAACGATGAGGTAACTGTCACTGTTATTTACCACCTCCTTTCCGGCTCAACTGTTGAGAGATCATACAATATGAACTCCGCTATGTCTACTGACCTGGTAGAGGCTGTTCTCCTGTCCGACGAGTACGCACAGATCAAGAGCAGGCAAATGGAGACTACAGCTTACTACAGCAATGATGACTCATCTTACAATACAACATGGCTGCTTGGTGAGAGTGAATTAGATTACCTGAAAAAGCATTTCGACCACGCTACAGTCGCTATCAGCGATAAGTGCGGTATAAACGTCGAAACTATAAAGGTATCCCAGGAGGCTATCAAGGCTATTTCTGATGCTTACTATCAGGATCTTTCCAATATGACCGTAGAGTCTCTGGAAAACAGCGATACTGCTTGCTTCATCTTTGAGTCATTCGTTCTCGACAGCTTCACAAACACTATCAATGCTCTGGAAAACGCCGGTATCACTATCCCTGAAATCACTGACGAGTATATCCAGGATTATTCCGCTAACCGCAACTACAACCGCACATTCGGATATTACTACCCCGTAAACTACATGACTGACTTAAACTACTGCTTCGTTGATGAGAATTATTATGAACATCATCAATTCACCGATGCTGAAAACTATGAAGATCACACAAAGCGTATGTCCAAGTCTGAGACTATTACTTTTATTGGCAATGACTACTACTCCACTCCAAACAATTCCATAAATATGAATGCTTATACTTCTGATCCTGCTTTCTGTGAACTCCTCAAAAACAGCAGAACTATGGTATTCGATGATATGCCTCTGGCGGTCATCTATATCGACGGACAAAGATTTTTCATCATGGACGAGGGCAATAACAAACAGCTTCTTGATAATATAACAGGACAGATGTACTGATAAAATACAAATAACCTGTCCCGATTAGGGGGCAGGTTCTGCGAATTAATTAAAGGGTGAATTTATATGAAACATATCAGGAAACTTTTCGGCGGGCTTGAAATGACCTGGCTGAAAGTCATCATCTTCGCCGTTGTCAGCGGCGTTTATACCGGAATCATGGCAATGCTGCCATTTACAGAGAATACCTCTTTCAGAGACATTGCCGCATCATTTGAATGGTGGATTCTTTTCGCAATAATAATTATTACCAACTGCAAAAAGCCCTTTGAAGCCACCTGCAAAACATTCGTATTCTTCCTTATCAGTCAGCCTATCGTGTACCTTGTACAAGTGCCGTTCAGTTGGCTGGGCTGGGGAATATTCAGATACTATCCCTCTTGGTTTATGTGGACACTTCTTACCATTCCCATGGCGTTCGTGGGCTGGTTTGTGACAAAGAGGAAGTGGTACAGCCTGCTGATACTTTCGCCTATGCTGCTGATACTGGGTTCAACTGGTTCAAGCTATTTCCACGACGTTTACTACGATATGCCCCACCACCTGCTGACAGTTATCTTCTGCATCGTGCAGATGTTCGTGCTGGTGCTTTTCATATTCGACAAAACCTGGATACGCATCGCCGGCTGCATTGCGAATGTGGCTATCCTGGCAGTATTCTTCTTCATCACAATGAAAGATATGTGCTACATGGAATCCACAAGTACATACGACCACGACCCGTCACACAGCTACTCAATAACTGCCGACGACCCGTCTATCGCTGATGTTGAAGTACTCAACAACGGTCAATATGTCCAGATCCACACAAGGATACTCAAAAAGGGCAACACTATCCTGCGTCTTAATGACGAAACCACCGGAGAAATTCACGTTTATACTGTTCAATGCGGCGATGATACGGCATTGACTATCAGAGAAGCTGAGTGAGTATAACGCCATTTAACAAGTTTTCTCTCCTTATTATAATACCCCCTGATATGCGACTCCAAACGCATACCAGGGGGACTTTTTTATCCGTACATTCAACCTATGTGGACAGGTTCTTAGTGATAATTGTGATTCTGTTTCAGCACCATGTCCTTTACCTTCATAAGTGAAGTTGTGGTGCTTCGCTCGTTTTCTGCCAGCTTCATGGTAATGAACTTGATAGTCTCCTCGTAGTCCGGTATCATGATATGCTCCAGCGCATTTACTCGCCGCCGGGTCTTTTCTATCTCGTCCGCCATAAGCTGACAGGCTTTTTCTACCTCCGCAAGCCTTATCATCTTCGGGAATACTTCGCTCAGTGCGCTTACTGCACCGTCTAAGTCGCAGGACGTAAAGGCTGTTCCGTAGGAATATATGTCGCTGGTGTCGTCGGTACGGTACTTCGGGTCAAATACCGGGATATTAACGCTCATCACGTTCTTCTCCCCTACTGCCAGTTCAACCTCCTGCCGGGGTATCATAAGGGCGGTGTCGATGACTGCCCTCTGCATCACACAGCCTGCTACTGCCATATGCTTGTCAGCTTCCGCAATTGCCGCTTCCACCTCGCTCCTTAGCTGGCGGTTCTCCTTTATCATTATCATGAACTGCCGCATAAGTTCGTCACGCTTATCCTTCAGGAGTTTGTGTCCACGTCTTGCTGATGCAAGCTTCTTTTTCAGCTTGCTAAGCTCCATTCTTGTGGGGTTCACGTTCAGTCTTGCCAAAGCGTTTCACCTCACTTCTTGTCGTAGTACAGGTCAAGGTACTCCTCTCTTATTCTTCTCAGCTCACTTCTGGGAAGCATTCTCAGAAGTTCCCAGCCGATAGAGAGTGTTTCCTCGATACTGCGGTTATTATCAAATCCCTGGGATACATAACGCTTCTCGAATTCGTCCGCAAATTTCGCATACAGAAGGTCAGTAGGTGTAAGTGCTGCCTCGCCAAGTACTACCATAAGTTCCTTTGCGTCCTTGCCTCTTGCGTAGGCGGAGAAAAGCTGGTTCATGGTGTCTGAGTGGTCAGCTCTGGTCTTGCCCTTGCCGATACCCTTGTCTTTCAGTCGTGAAAGGGAGGGAAGTACGTCAACAGGTGGATTTATGCCCTTTCTGTAAAGCTCACGGGAGAGTATTATCTGTCCCTCTGTGAT
>CAMOEP010000014.1 GCA_946612185.1 uncultured Ruminococcus sp. | reverse complement strand
AGAACAACTGAATAGCGAAAGCAGTGGAATTACCTATGACGAGAACTATCTCCGGTTCGTGTCCTGCCTGAGTATCGCACTTGACAGCCTTGTTAAACTCCGGAGGATCTGCACATCGTCCAGGGAGGGCGGAGTCCGGCAGCGTAAGAATTCGGAGATGTACGAGAAACTCACCAGTCTGCGCCGTGAACTGGAGCAGTCCCCGGAAATCCCCAGGACGACGGAAACTATGTGTCAGCAGACCGGAATGAGCAAAAGCGCCCTTCAAAAAAACTACCGTGCAATGTTCGGGCGGAGCATTTTCGAGGAACTTATCGCCTTCCGCATCAAAAAGGCAAAAAACCTCCTCAGCACCACGGATATGCCCATTGTGAAAGTTGCGGAAATGTGCGGCTATTCATCGGAAAGCTACTTTATGAAGCAGTTCCGCCGTGAAACCGGAATGACACCCACGGAGTTCCGGAATAAATAAAGTGCATTTTGTCCACCGATTATTCATTTTGTGAATTGATTTTTAATTAGTTATGTTGTACAATAAAAGTGGTATGAATGTTGAGAACTTATTTCTGCATGATGATGCGGCATCTTTCAGGGGAAGTTCTGACCGGCTGCATACTGCTTTGGAAATGACATACTTATATGTAAGGAGGATACTATGAAAAAAATCGTATCACTGGCTGCGGCTGCGGTTATGGCTGCATCTGCGGCGGGCGGAGGTTTCCCGGCAAAAGCCGCTTCCTTCACCCACAACGAGTGGACAGGCAGGGACGGTACTGTTGAAGTTTTCGCCGTGAACCGCACTCCGGCTTCCGTAAACGCCGTTCCGTTCCAGTCAGCCGAAACTGCGGCTGCTGCCGTCTGGGACTACAATGCACGAACGGAGTCCGACTACTTCCAGCTTCTCACCGGTATGGGAAGCGACTGGGAACTCAACGTTGTCCAGAATGCCAAGGAAGCAGAGAGATTCCTTGGCGGCGGATTTATGAACCCGAACTACTACGCCGACCCTTCACAGGGCTGGAAAACCGTTCAGCTTCCTAAAAGCTGGACTTGCCAGGACTTCGACTTTCCCATATACTGCAACGTTATCATGCCCTGGCAGTCGAAATACGACGGCTACGTTCCCGTCCCCACCGCTCCCACAAATTACAATCCGGTAGGACTTTACCGCAAAAAGTTCACCCTGGACAAGACTATGAAAACCAGCGGACGGCGTGTGTATATCCAGCTTGACGGCGTTGAATCGGCGTACTATGTCTACCTGAACGGCAAAGAGGTTGGCTACAGCGAGGACACTTTCAGCCCTCACCGCTTCGACGTTACCGACTACCTGACCGACGGCGAGAATACCCTTGCGGTAGAAGTCCACAAGTTCTGCGACGGTACTTGGTTCGAGGGTCAGGACATGATCTACGACGGCGGCATTTTCCGTGACGTGTCACTGGTCAGCACCAATGCTGTCCAGATAAGCGACTACTCCGTCCGCACCGACCTTGATGACAACTACCAGAACGCTGCCCTCGATGTGAACGTGAAAATTACCAACATCACCGGCAGCAGTCTGAACGGCTGGACTGTTCAGGCACAGGCTTTCGACGAGGAGGGAAACGACATTCTCTCCGGCGCATCGGCTAATATCACCAGCCTGAACTCCTGGTCAGCAGGGGACTTCCGCATCAGTACAAAGGTAACTTCCCCGAAACTCTGGTCGGCTGAATCCCCGAACCTGTACGCACTGGTGCTTACTCTCCGTGACAGCACAGGCAAGGCGCAGGAGATAGTTTCCACTCAGCTTGGTTTCCGTGAGATAGGCTTTACTTCCACACAGGTGGATAATTCCTACAAAGTCACCACAACACGCTGGCAGCCTATCACTATCAACGGCAAGCGGCTTATCCTCAAAGGCGTTAACCGCCACGACACCGACCCGTTCAACGGCAAGGCTGTTCCCCAGGACGTTATGCGTGAGGATATCCGCCTTATGAAGCAGAACAACATCAACGCTATCCGCACCTCCCACTACAGCAACGACTCCTACCTATACTGGCTCTGCAATAAGTACGGTATGTACGTCATGGGCGAGACTAACCTGGAATGTCATGCGCTGATGAACGACAAGAACAACAAGGCGCAGTTCTACAAGCTGGCAATGGACAGAACTAATACCGCTTTCCAGCGCCTAAAGAATAACCCCGCTATTGTTGCATGGTCTATCGGCAACGAAATGGAGTACACCGATAATCCCGGCTCAGCAGGCGGGATGTTCCGTGACATGATATGGTTCTTCAAGAAGAACGACGGCACTCGTCCTGTTCACTCCGAGGGTCAGGGCAACAAACTGGGCGTTGATATGTCCAGTAATATGTACCCCGGTTCTGATAATATAAGGTACAACGCCGGCGACGGAAAAATGCCATATGTTATGTGCGAATATGACCACGCTATGGGCAACTCCGTAGGCGCTCTGAAAGAGTACTGGGACGTTATCCGCAGCTCTGACAATATGCTGGGCGGATTCATCTGGGACTGGGTTGACCAGTCAAGAGCCGTGAGCCTCAGCAAAGTCGGCGGCGGCTGGGACTACTACTCTGAACCCTACGCCCGCAAGAATCTCTATCAGGGCAGCAGCCGTGGTAAATTCTTCGGCTACGGCGGCGACTGGGGCGACGTTCCCAACGACAATAGCTTCTGCGAAAACGGCATTATCTCTCCCGACAGAACTGAACAGCCGGAAGTCAAGGAAGTTCGCTATCAGTACCAGGACTTCTGGTTCAGCGCAAATGCCCAGCAGCTTGCAGACGGCAAGATCTCCGTATATAACGAGAACGCTTTCACTGACCTTAGCAAGTTCACTGTTAAGTGGGAGCTGCTCAAAAACGGCATCGCTATCGACAGCGGCATCATTAAAAATGCTTCCTGCGCACCTCGTTCACGGGCAGAACTTACCGTTCCTTTCACCAAGCCTGAGAACTGCCTTTCCGGTGATGACCTGGCACTGAATATCTCCGTTCTCACTAAGGACGCTACCGACCTTATCCCGGCTGAAACGGAAGTTTCCTACGAGCAGTTCGACCTGGGAACAGGTTCACGTCAGGTGAAGTTCGACCACGGCACTTCCGGTCTGGACATAGTTGACACTCCCGACGCTTATGTTGCAGTAGGCAAGGATTTCAGCCTGTCCGTAAGCAAGTCCGACGGCATTATCCGCTCCTACAGCTACAAGGGTACTACTCTTGCAGAGCAAGGCCCTCGCCCGAACTTCTGGCGTGGTTACGTCGAGAACGACAACAATTCCGGAAAATATAAGCTGTTCGATACAGCCTGGGAAAAGGCTGCGGACAAGATAAACGTTTCCGGCATCAATATCTCCGACGGCAGCGAGGGCAGGAAGATCGTCAAGGCTGACCTTATTCTCCCAAATGCCGGAAATACAAAAGTTACCATGACTTACACTATTGCTCCCGACGGCAGCGTTAAGGTGGATATGAGCGTGGACGCTACAAAGTCCGGGCTTGGAAACTTCCTCCGTGTAGGTTCGATGATGACTCTCCCCGAAGGCACTGAACAGCTTTACTGGTACGGCAACGGCCCTGAGGAGACTTTCAATGACCGTAAGACCTGCGGACGTATGGGCGTTTGGGAGAATACTGTCTCCGGAATGTTCTACCCGTACATGAAGGCTGATGACTGCGGTAACCTGACAGATGTCAAGTGGATCGCAGCCCTGGACAAGTCCGCCGAGACAGGTCTACTTGTAGCTGCCGATGGCAAGATCGAAGCGAGCGCACTCCATTTCGTTCCAGAGGATCTTATGAAGGCTGACCACGTTTACAAGCTGTCTCCAAGAAAGGAAACTATCCTCAGCCTGAACTACGGCTCAATGGGTACTGGAAGCGCAACCTGCGGACAGGGTACACTTGAAAAGTACCGTCTGCCCTCCAACCGTGTATACAACTGGAGCTTCACACTTATGCCTGCTGACGCTTCCATGAACGGCAGTCAGCTTTCAGGTCTTGCAGCAAGACTGCGTTCCGACGGAACAGCCGTTCAGGATAAGAGCCGCAATAACATCAGCGTTCCCGTGACAGCAGACGCTTCACTGAAAAATAACGGCGGCGAGAACTGCATAAGCGGCAAGCTTTCCGTCCCCCAGAACACTAACCTGACAAATGCCGTACAGGGCAAAAATTCCTTTACAGTTGAAGTGAATGTAGTCCCCACCGGCGACCCTGAGTTCAATATGTTCGCAGGCAAGGGCGATAATGCTTTCGCTCTGAGAACTCGTCACAATTCCCTTGATTTCTTCATTCACGCAGGCGGACAGTGGCGCAGTCTCTACTGTGAGATGTCCACCGGTTCTGACTGGATAGGCAAAAAGCATCAGATCGCAGGAATCTACGACGCTGACAAGAATACGCTCAGCGTTTACTGCGACGGCAAGCTTCTTGGCACTAAGGAAACCGGTACAGACGGAGGAGTTACCACATCTTCCTACAACTTCACTATCGGCGCTTGCCCTGACACCGGACGCAGTTCCTCTGCGGACTTCTACGAGGTGAGAGTGTACAGCAAGGCGCTTACCGCAGCGGAACTTGCCTCCCAGAACACCGCTTCACCGGCGTATGCGCCTGATAATAAGTACGTTCAGCTATGGCTCGACTTTGACAACCTTGCAGACAGTGCCGCAGCCGGTGATATAAACGCCGACGGCATCACCGACAGCAAGGATCTCCAGATGCTCGAAAGCTACCTCCTCGGCAAGTCCAGCTTCACAAAGGCTGAGTTCGAGGCAGGGGACTTAGACGGCGACGGTAAGGTGAATACCTTCGACCTGATAGGACTTCGTGAGCTTATCTGACAAGTCCCGAATCCTTTCAGCTAAATTCTGAACAAAATATGCCCCGGAGCGACCAGTTTGGTATCTGCTCCGGGGCATTATTTTTATTCAAAACCGGCATTATCGTAGAAATCTATTACCTGTTTTTTGATCTCGTCATATTCCTTAACGGAAAGTTCCAGTTTGTCAACGAATACCATGTTATCAATTTCCATTTTACAAATAAGCATCTTCACATTTTCGCTGTCTGATAATATATAAAAGCGAAATCCGGAGTCCTCGATCTCATGAAATGGGATAAATGAGCGATACCAATTATCACTTTCCGGGTCGTCCATGAATTCGATTATCTGTTCATCAGTTTTCTGGTATAGTTCTTTGTCAATTATGGGGTCTATAAAAGCTGAACCCGGATCAAGAAGTTCAGGCAATTCACAATTGAAAGTAGTTGTGCGAACTTGCTTGGGGTAAATGTCGTTGTTGACGATAACGAACAATATCCCGCTTTTGTATGGCCCTATTTCCCATTCGGGTATCCTTTCTATTATGAATGCAAATTTGTCTTTATCACCTAACAGCATTTCCTGAACCTCCGTAGTTTAGGGCGTGTCCACCCTAAGTTGATTGTAGCACGGTTTTTTTGTATTGTCAATATTTATCCTATCATGCAAAATGCCGCAGAAGATGAACCGTCAAAATACAGCAAAATAGATAAGCTGGAAAGTGATTGACATAATCCACTGACAAAAAAGCCCCGTCCAAAAAAGACGAGGCAAACTGGCGTCGCTAAGAGGATTTGAACCTCCGACCTACCGCTTAGGAGGCGGTCGCTCTATCCAGCTGAGCTATAGCGACATCTGCAACAGTATTATTATACCACATTCATAAAGTTATTGCAAGTGTTTTTAACAGTTAAATGAAAAAAATATATTTTTGCTGCCAAAAATGACAATTTGATAAAAATTTTCCTGAGGGTATGGACAAATCAGAAAAAATGTAGTATAATTAAATCTATGTGGAATTCTTATATCTATCGGAGGCTTTATAAATGAAGAATATCAAAAAGCTCGCAGCCGCCGCTGTTTCATTTGCCCTGGCTGCTGCATCAGCAAGCTGTACTCCTGCTATCGGCGGCGGTACAAGAAATGCTCTGACTATCGACGGTGTTGACGTTCCTGCCGGAATGTACATTTTCTACACTCTCCAGGCTTATAATGACGCTGTTTCTACTCTTACCGGCGATGACGGTACTGCCCCTGAACTCAAGGACGTTAAGACCGCTCATATCGACAATATCGACGCTGAGGACTGGATCCAGAACAAGGCTGAGGAGTACTGCCGTGCTATTATTTCCGTTGAGAAGGAGTTCGACGCTATGGGCGGTGAACTGACTCAGGAGGAACTTGACCAGGCTGAGCAGACTGCCGCTTACTACTATAACCAGAATTCCCTCTATGAGGAGAACGGCGTTTCTATCGAGACTGTTGAGCGCATCGCAAGAAACTCCTACATGGAGCAGGAAGTATTTAAGCACTACTACGGCTTCGACAGCGAATTCGGCTGTTCTGAGGACGAACTGAAAGACTACTTCGACGATAACTTCGCCCGTGTAAAGTACATCTCTATCTCACTGAACGACGACGAGGGCAACGCCCTTGACGACGATGAGGTAAGAAACCGCAGAAAGAAGGCTGAGGAGTACGTCAAGAGGATCAATGCCAAGTCCGGCGAAATGGATAAGATGTGGGAAATGGACAAGTGCAGCGATGAGTACAACGAATACCTTGAATCACTGAAACCTGAGACTGAGTCCGAGGACGCTGAGGGAACTGATACCGATTCTGATGTCAGCTTCAACCTGGACGGTCTGGAGGAAGCCGTTACTACAACTGCTGCCGAGGAAACTACCACTACCACCACTGAGACTACTACCACCGACCCCTACGCTAACGAGCGCCTTGTCCAGAAAACTACTACAACTGAGGCTGCTGACATTCAGGTGGGCGAAGTGACCACAACTGCTGAGGAGTCTGATTCCGACAAGGACAGCCGCAATTTCAGCGATTATGTATTCGGTAAGCTGAAGCTGAACAATGCTGAGATATATGAGTATAACGACAGCACTATCTACGTTATTTTAAGAGGCGACCTGAGAGAACGTATGACTGAGGACGACTACTGGTCTGAGGATTACATTACCCAGATCCAGCAGCTCAGGTATTATGAGGACTACGTTGAACTGCTTGAGGATAAGGCAAATTCCCTCAGCGGCGAGCGTAACCAGAGCGCTTTCAAGAGATATGCTCCGTTCAAGCTTGTGCTTGAGGACAAGTCTGCTACTACATAACATTTAACCGCAGCTTTTACCGGCTGCGGTTTTTTGTAAAGTATTTGTGAACCACTTGACAGGGCGGTAATATGGCGATATAATTTTAATATAGACATTTATTGCACAATGAAAGGAGTGCTATTTATGAGAATTAAAAGAATCATCGCTGCACTGGCTGCTTCTGTTATGTGTACCGCTGCCGTTCCCGGCTTTGCGCCATATGTTGCGGATATGTCCTCCATGACTGTCTCCGCAGCTTCTCAGCAGTACGGCGATATTTACTATACATCTGACGGCTCATCTGTTACCATTACCGGCTGCACCGCTGCCGCCACTGACCTGGTTATTCCCGGAACTATCGGCGGTCTGCCTGTAAAAACTATCGGCAGAGAGGCTTTCATGGGCAACGAGACACTGAATACTATCGTTATGCCTGATTCTGTTGAGGTCATCAGCAGCTATGCTTTCTGGAATTGTACGAACGTATCCTTCGACAAACTCCCCGCTAATCTGAAAACTATCGGCATCGGCGCTTTTTACAGGTGTAATCACCTTATTTCCGTGACTATTCCCGACGGTGTTACTGAACTTCCCCAGTACTCATTTTACTGGTGCGACAACCTGAACAAATTCTACGCCGGCGCTAACCTGAAAACTATCGGCAATAATTCTTTCACCTACTGCGACGGTCTGGTCA
This sequence comes from uncultured Ruminococcus sp., assembly GCA_946612185.1. Lineage (GTDB taxonomy): Bacteria > Bacillota > Clostridia > Oscillospirales > Ruminococcaceae > Ruminococcus. The sequence continues at coordinate 8,484 of CAMOEP010000014.1, read as the reverse complement.
AGGCTGACCTTTCAGGCGTTGAGACTATCGGTGACGACGCTTTCAATGACTGCGACCTGCTTACAGATGTTACAATAACCGACGCTATACAGAGTATCGGCTACAGAGCGTTCTATAAGTGTCCCTGCGTACTCGACCTGCCAAGTCGTGTTGTTACCGGCAACCAGAGGAATACCTACACTAACTACTACGGACGTACTGCCGACAACGACCACTCATTCATGTGCGAGACTGATACCGGTTATCAGTTAGTTCAGGTAAATGATAACAAGTTCTTCCGCATAACCGACGTGGACGCTTCTACCAACGTTTCCAGCAGCAAGGCTGTTCCCTTTGAACTGCCGGTCTGGGGCGGTGTATGGTTCAGCGACGACTATAACTACGCCGTTTTCGGTGACTCAAACTATACCCAGGACGATTACCGTGAAGTGGTGAGAGTTGTCCGCTACTCAAAAAACTGGGAGCGCATCGACTCCGCATCACTCTACGGAAGCGACACATACCTTGCTTTCCATAGCGGTTCACTCCGTTTCAGTGAGTACGGCGGAAAAGTGTACTGCCACGCCTCCAAGCTGAAATATGAGTCAAAAGACGGTAACCACCACCAGCGCAACCTTACGTTCGTTATCGACAAGGCTAAAATGAGCGTCAGTCTCGTTCCCGACGAAGCAGTTTACGCAAGCCACTCCTTTGACCAGTTCGTCAAGGCGGATAGTTCCGGCGTTTACTACTCCGACCTGGGCGATGCGTTCCCACGGGCGATCGCAATAAGCAACGGCAAAAAGCGTATGTACGAAGCTTACCCTATCGGCGGCAAAGAGGGCGATAACTACACCGGCGTGTCGATGAATGGTATGGAGCTTTCCGAGGACAATATCATTATCGTTGCAAGTTCCGTTGACCAGTCGGCGGAATTCGATGCCCAGGGAAAGAGAAATATCCTGATATCCGTCACCGACAAGAACCTTACAAAATCCACAAATAAATTCATCACCAACTATACCGCCCAGGACGCTGATGCCGTTATCATGCCCCGACTTGTCAAGCAGGACAATGACAGCTTCTTCCTTCTCTGGGAGGAGTGGAGTGATGCAAGTGACGACCCTACGGTGCGCAATACCAAAATCGTCAAGCTTGACGGAAGCGGCAATCAGGTTTCCAAGGTATATGAACTGGGATCAACCATGCCCCTGTCTGACTGCCAGCCTTTTATCAACAAGGAGGGCTGCATCACATGGTTTGCAACAGTTGCCGACGGCGGAAATCCGCAGATATTGAAGATAGACCCTAAGAATCTCACCGGTACTGTTCCTGTTACTACCACCACAACGACAGCAACTCCCACAACTACTACCACCACTTCTTCCCAGAATACCGCTAAATCTACCACCTCAACCACTGCCGTTACTACCACTTCCACCACCACAACTACCACCCAGTCGCCCCAGGGCGAAAACGAGATGCAGTTCGACATTGCCGGTCTGGTACTGAATCCCGGTGACGTGCTGAGCGGAGATCTCACCATAGATTCCGGCAGTATCGGTCAGGTGAAGATAAAGTACCTGCGCTCGGACGGAACAGGTGCAGTTGCGTTTATCGGCGGAGTTACCGGGGATTATCTCACAGGCCCCGGCTCTAAGAGTATGGTTCTGAAAGCGACCGAGGAGATGAAGGAAATTTCTATCGTCATGACCGTTTCCGGCAATGCATCGCCCTCGCTTCAGCTTATGGTCGAGCGCAGCCAGACTCCAGTTACTACCACTTCCACCACTACTACCACAACAACGACTACTACCACCACATCTGCAACTTCCGGCAGAGTACTTCTCTGCGGCGATGCCGATCTGAGCGACAGCGTAAGCGTGTCCGATATCGTGACTATCCTCCAGTACTGCGCTAACAAGGAGAAGTATCCCCTCGACAGCGATGCTCTGGCGAACGCTGATGCTGATGCAGACGGCGAAGTTACGCCAAATGATGCGTTTACAGTTCAGCTTTATGATGCTAAAATGATTAAAAGTCTCCCGTATAAGGGATAACCAAAGGAGTATTATGGATAAATTTCAGGTGCTTCGGGAATTCTTCGGTCACGAGAGTTTCCGAAGCGGTCAGGAGCAGCTTATCGACAACATTCTTTCCGGCAGGGACGTGCTGGGCATCATGCCCACCGGCGCAGGAAAGTCGCTGTGTTACCAGGTTCCGGCGCTTATGCTAAGGGGAATTACCGTGGTAGTGTCGCCGCTTATCTCCCTGATGAAAGACCAGGTGAGCGCCCTGGTAAGTGCCGGTGTCAGCGCCGCCTGCATCAACAGCGCTATGACGGCTCAGGAGTACTACGACTTCTTCCGCCGTGCATCAGCAGGGGAGTACCGGATAATCTACGCCGCCCCGGAAAGGCTTGCTACCGAGGAATTCCTGCGGTTTGCGGAGAATACCAGCATCGCTATGGTCACTGTTGACGAGGCTCACTGCGTTTCACAGTGGGGGCAGGACTTTCGACCAAGTTACCTGCATATCATCGACTTCATCGAGAGACTTTCCTACCGACCTATCGTCAGCGCATTTACTGCCACCGCCACCAGTGAAGTCAGGGACGATATCGTCCGGATACTCCGGCTCAATGACCCTTTCGTCATAACCACCGGATTCGACCGCCCGAACCTGTACTTCGCCGTCATGAACCCAGGTAACAAGTATCAGCAGCTTGTGTCGCTGATAAAGGGCTACGGCGACAAGTGCGGCATCGTCTACTGCCTTGCCCGGAAAACCGTGGAGGAGGTCTGCGAGAAGTTGAATTCTGACGGATTTTCCGCAACTCGCTACCATGCTGGTCTGTCCGCTGAGGAACGCCAGCTAAATCAGGAGGAGTTCATCTACGACCGCTGCCGTATCATGGTCGCTACGAACGCTTTCGGTATGGGCATCGACAAGTCCGACGTGCGATATGTTATCCACTACAATATGCCCAAGAATTTGGAAAGCTACTACCAGGAAGCAGGCAGAGCAGGGCGTGACGGCGAGAACGCCGAGTGTACCCTGCTTTACAGCCCCATGGACGTGCGGACGAATCAGTTCCTCATCGACAACAGCCGTGAAGCCGACGACCAGCTTGACCCGGAGGTTGCGGAGGAGGTTCGCCGGAAGGACATCGAGCGCCTGAAATTCATGACATTCTACAGCACTACCTCCGATTGTCTGAGACACTTTATTCTGCGGTATTTCGGGGAAAACTCTCCTGAAAACTGCGGAAACTGTTCCTGCTGCCTCATAGGTCACGAGACTACCGACATCACCCTCGACGCAAAGAAAATCATCTCCTGCGTGTACCGTGTCCATCAGATCGGCAGGGAGTTCGGAAAAACCATGATATGCGACATTCTCCGTGGAAACGCTAACGAGCGCCTGATGAGCCTGGGTTTGGACAGACTGTCCACCTACGGCATCATGAAGGAGGACGCTCCCAAAAAGATACGCTCCGAGATCGACTTCCTCGTTCAGAACGGCTACCTGAGCATGAGCGAGGGAGATTACCCGGTTCTGCGGCTTTCGGCGGAGTCCGGGGCGGTTCTCAGAGGCGAAAAGGAACTGACCATGCGGCTGCCGAAAGTCCTGCCAAAAGCGCAGAAAAAGGCGAGGGAAAAGCAGTTTTTTGCGGACGACGAGTTGTTCGAGATGCTCCGGAAACTTCGCAAAAGTCTTGCGGAGGAGGAAAACAAGCCTGCTTACATCGTTTTCGACGACTCCGCTCTCCGGGATATGCGTCGGAAAATGCCCACCACAAAGGAGGAATTCCTGGAAGTATCCGGTGTTGGAAAGGTCAAGGCGGAGAAGTACTCAAAGGCGTTCTGCGGACTTATCAAGGAGTACAAGCGTGACCACCCCGACTGCGATGCGCCGCCGGAAGGGGAGACAAGTGAGCTGGAAAAACAGCTTGCCGGTTTCCGGGAACAGGTGGCGGTGAAGTCGCCGGTGACTGCGCCAAAAGCCTGGAGCAGCGACGAGGAGCAGAAGCTCCGGCAGGAGTTCGACGACGGGCTGTCCCTTGCGGATATCGCCAAGGCACACAAGCGCACAAGAGGTGCGATAAGCGCACGGCTCAAAAAGCTGGGATTGCTGGCGTAAAGTTGTTTAAAACAAAATCCCCCTGGAATGTTAACAGCATTTCAGGGGGTATTGTATTTTGTGAAATTTTTTACCTTGCAGGATAGTTCACCATTTCCGCCAATTCAGCGCATCTCTGGTTCATTGTGCCGAAACTTTCCGGGCAGCATATGACTCTTTTACAGGTTCGGATAATCTCTTTCGCACGGCTGACCGCTTCGGCACTCACCGGCTCGAAGGCTTTTTCGGTGACGAGAACGGCTGCCAGGGCGCTTGCCACGGGGAAGTCAATGTCGTTTTCGTGGATAACTCCCGCTGCAAAAGGGATTCCCTGACGCTGTAGCTGCCGATAAACCGGGATTCCGCTTCCGCCGCCGCCAATGACGAAAACCTCCGGCTCGCCCTTGACTCCGGCAGCCTCGGCAGTTCCCAAAAGTGCGTCATAACTTCCGTCGGTGATGCCGTAGAGGTCGGTGATGTAGCTGCTCTGGAACACTTCTTCCGGCGTTCCACAGCGCTGGGCTTGTCCGCCACTGACGCACAGTACCCGGTCGGAAAACTTCTGCGCCAGGTCGATCTCGTGGAGGGACTGTATCACCGCAATGTTCCGCTGTCGTGCAAGGCTGCGCACAAGTGTCAGCAGCATAAGTTTCCTGCTGATGTCCAGGAACGTTGCCGGCTCGTCGAGTATGAGTATTTCCGGCTGCTGAGCGATCGCCCGTGCCAGCATAACGCACTGCCGCTGACCGTCGCTGATGCAGGAAAAGTCCCGGTCAGCAAGGTCTGAAACGCCGGTAAGAGCCATTGCCTGCGTCACGATTTCCCTGTCCTGCGCCGAAAGTATGCCCAATCGACCGGTGTATGGATACCGCCCCGTTCCGGCAACGTCAGCGCAGGTCATACGGTCGGTGCGTATCTGTTGTGTGAACAGGGCGGAAATATGCCGTGCAGCCTGGTCAGGCTTCATCTTGCAAAGGTCAGTGCCATTAACCCATATCGTTCCCGAAACAGGGGAAAGCTGGGCGGCAATGGTTTTCAGTACGGTGGACTTCCCAGCGCCATTTGGCCCGATAAGTGTTAGAACTTCGCCAGGTCGGACGGTAAGTTCAATGCCGCTGACCACCACTTTTTGTCCGTAACCGGCGGACAATTTTGCCGCCGAAAGTGCAATAGTTCCGCTCATCAACTCAGCCCCTTTCACTTTGTTTCCGAAGCATGACCCAGACCACAACTGGTGCGCCGAAAAGGGCGGTGACGGTGGAAATGCTCAGTTCCATTGGCGAGAAAAGGCTTCGTGCAAGCAGGTCGCACGCCATGCAGAATGTGCCGCCGCCGATGAACGATGCCGGGATTATGATTATCGGCGCACATGTTCCGAACAGCGTCCGCATGAGGTGAGGGACTGCCACGCCCACGAAAGATACAGGTCCAGCAAATGCGGTCACGCAGGCGGAAAGCAGGCTCGACAGAAGTATCAGTGCCACCCGGAATGGCTTCAGGGAAACGCCCATATTCCGGGCATAACTCTCGCCCAGTTGATAGGCGCTTATGGGCTTGGACATCAAAAACGCAAGGGCGCAGGCAGGTGCGGTGACGGCGGTCATAATGGCGATATCCTGCCGGTTTATGCCGGAAAAACTGCCCATTGACCAGTTATGCAGGTTCACGATATTTGCGTCGTCAGCGAACGCCACAGCGATCTCCGTCAAGGCGGAACAGATGTATCCGATCATCACGCCGCCGATGATGAGCCGAGCCATACTCCGGACTTTTCCCGAAAGCAGGAGAATAAGCCCCGTGGAAACCAGTGACCCGGCGAAGGATGCACCCACAAGCGCCGCCGACCGGAGCATTATCCCGCTTTGGAGGGAGAATATCATAGCCACGGCGACGGCAAGTTTTGCGCCGGAGGAAATCCCCAGAACGAATGGCCCGGCAATAGGGTTTCCGAAGAAACTTTGCAGTAAATACCCAGAAACTGAAAGTCCGCCGCCCAGGATAAGCGCCGCCAGGACTCTCGGCAGACGAATGTCCCAAACGATGCGAATTGCTATGATGTCGCCGCTTTGACCGGTGAGGACGGCTAAAACCTCCCGGACGGTGAGGTTTCCGCTGCCGCAGACCAGTCCCAGAACCAGAAAAACGGCGCTAAGGACGGCAAGAAGCGAAAATCCGGCTACACGTCGAATCAGTCTTTTTTTGCCCATAGCATCTCCTTTCAGCGCAGAGGATAGAGGAATTTCAGGTCAGAGCCGTCAGTTTCGCCGGTGAAAATGCGGTTCAGTTCCCGGATCATGTCCGCTTCGCCCATAGTTTGTTGGAACATATCCTGGGTGCTGCACCAGACATTACCCTCTTTAACTGCCTTCATATCGGCAAAAATGTCACTTTTAGCAACAAGGTCGGAAAGGCTTTTCAGTTCCCCCTCGATAGTGGTGTTGTAGATAAGAACATCGGCATCTTTGGCGGTCTGGTAGAAAGTTTCAAGCTGAACGTTCATTGTGGACAGTGCATTTTCGTCAATATCCAGCATTTCTGCGGTGAAAGCGTATTTTCCGCCGGCGAGTTCGATCATTCGGGAAACGTAGTCGCCGGGCTTGCGGATATTCACATAGCCGTTTGGACTGAGGTAGAAGAAAACCGCAGTTTTCCGCTTATCATCGGGGATTTCCTCCACATTTACCTCATGAAAGGCGGCGGTGTAGTCGTTGAAAACCTGTTCCGCCCGGTCGTACTGCCCCAGAATCAGCCCATAGAGTTTGACCCATTCCATGCGTCCCAGGGGGTGAGATTCGTAGCTGGAATGTTCCACAAGAACCGGTATATCCAGCTTTTCGATCTGTTCACGAGTCTCCGGGCTGTGGAGTATCATGGTGGACTCAATGGCGAGGGAGCAGTTCCCAGTGAGGAGCGCCTCGTAGTCTGGGGCGCTGTATTTGCCAATATAGCTCATTTTTCCGCTGCCGAGAGCGTCTGCCACTTCCGGTATAGTCCAGTCGCTTGCCTTGGTGGAAGTCATGGTAACGGCGCTGAGACTGTCAAGGCTTCGGAATACGTCCATTGCGGAGGAAGCGGCGAGGTAGACGTTCTCCACCGGCTGCCGGATAACAGTCATATCCCCGGAATTCTGGGGGATTTCCTGTCCCTCCGGCACTAAAAGGTAGTCCTCGTCACCGATGTGGATAACCGAACAGCCGTCCTCGCAGTAGTCCACGGAAAACCGCTGGGCGTACTCCAGTTCCATATGACCGGCGGAGGAAACGGCGGAATTCTGGGGAATCTGACCGCAGCCCACCAGAAAAATGGTCAAAGGCAGGGCGAGGAGCGAACGGACGTTCACTTCAGGCTCTCCTGGTCGAAGGTGAGGGTGTAGTCGATCTCATGGGGCTGGCTCATGGCTGTTGTGTCGGCGGTGACGTTCAGGGGTGAGCCGAAACCCTTGACAGGGATAGTGAAAACGGAGAATTCGTCCGTAGAATCGGGAAGTATCTTCTCGCCGTCAACGGTCATGTAGTCGTACTTGTTGCTGCTCCAGACTATCTCAGCGAACGCCTGACCGTCCTTTATTGTGATCTTCGCCGGGGACTGGACGCTTGCCTTGCCAGAACCTCCGCCCAGGCTAACCTCTGCGGTGTACTCGCCGTCAGCAAGTCCCAGGGACTCGGCGGTAATGTATCTGCTCTCACGGAAAGCGGTGTCCGGCAGGGAGTCTGCCCTGAAAACGAGAGTTCTGCCGTACCACTCCTGCTTCTTGGCACTGAGGGCGGCGCAGAGTATCTCCTGGTCGAGGGCTTCCACGGGGACAGTGAACACGGACTGACCGGCTTCGTTCTCGGTGTAGGGGATTCCGGCGGACTTGTCAGCTTCCTCCTCGCTGCCCATGAAAAGCAGGTCGTAGGACTTGCTGTCGATGAGGATATCGGCGGTCATATCGCTGTCGGTAACGTGGAGGACGCAGCCGGCGATCTTGAACATTGAGGAACTTGAATCCACGGAAATGTCGTAGTCGCCGGGGTTGAGAGCGTCGGCGTAAACGGCGGTCATGCCCTCGAATCCGACCTCCTGCTGTGGAGCGGTAGCGTGTTCGGTGGCAGGTTCTTCGGCGGAACTTGTGTCCTCAGCGGTGGTTGTGTCCTCGGCAGAAGTTGTATCAACAGCAGAAGTGGTTTCCTGGGCAGAAGTTGCGGACTGGGGAGCGGTTTCGCTTGTTTCCGGGGAACTTCCGCAGCCGGTGAGCAGGAGTGAGGTGACCAGTGATAATAAAATAAATGTCTTTTTCATAGCGAACCTCTTTATAATAGCATCGGGCAGACCAGGCTGCCCGATTTGTTAGAATAATTACTTGATAGAATCTACAGCAGCCTGAGCGTGCTCGGTGTAAAG
>CAMOEP010000013.1 GCA_946612185.1 uncultured Ruminococcus sp. | reverse complement strand
GCAGCCTTTACAGCAGCCTTAGCCTCAACATCGTCGCAGGGGTTGATGATAGTCATACCGGGGATCGTTCTCATAAGAGCGATATCCTCGTTGCACTGGTGAGTTGCACCGTCCTCGCCTACGGAGATACCAGCGTGAGTTGCGCCGATCTTAACGTTCAGGTGGGGGTAGCCGATAGAGTTTCTTACGATCTCGTATGCTCTGCCTGCTGCGAACATTGCGAATGTGGAAGCGAAGGGGATCTTGCCGCAGGCAGCAAGTCCGGCAGCAACGCCCATCATATTAGCCTCAGCGATACCGCAGTCGAAGAAGCGCTCAGGGTAAGCCTTCTTGAATATACCAGTCTTAGTAGCTGCTGCAAGGTCAGCGTCGAGTACCACAAGGTTTTCGTACTCCTCAGCCAGATCTCTGAGAGCTTCGCCGTAGCTTTCTCTTGTAGCCTTTTTGATAACATCTGCCATAGTCTTAGTCCTCCAATTCCTGTAAGCTTGCTTTCAGTTCAGCCATAGCCTGCTCATACTGCTCCTTGTTGGGTGCAGTACCGTGCCAGCCGACCTGGTTCTCCATGAATGAAACGCCCTTGCCCTTTACAGACCTCTGGATAATTGCAACAGGCTGATCTGTTACCTTTGAAGCTGCTTCAAATGCTCTGTCGATACTATCGAAGTCGTGAGCGTCCATAGTGATAACGTGCCAGCCGAAAGCAGCGAACTTATCAGTGATAGGCTCAGGTGAACATACCTCAGTGATAGGGCCGTCGATCTGGAGACCGTTGTTGTCAACTACAGCGATAAGGTTATCAAGATTATAGTGGGCAGCGAACATAGCAGCCTCCCATACCTGACCTTCCTCGATCTCGCCGTCACCGAGGATAGCGTATACCTTGTAGCTCTTGTTGTCGAGCTTGGCAGCCAGAGCCATACCGCAGGCAGCGGAGATTCCCTGACCCAGTGAACCGCTGGACATATCAACGCCGGGGATATGGATACAAGGGTGACCCTGGAGAAGTGCGCCGATGTGACGCAGGCTTTTGAGTTCCTCCTCAGGGAAGAAGCCCTTCTGAGCCAGTACGGAGTACAGTGCAGGAGCAGTATGACCCTTTGAGAGGACAAGTCTGTCTCTGTCGGGATTCTCAGGCTCGGCTGCATCAGCATTCATCTGATTGAAGTAGAGATAGGTCAGGGTATCAGCGATAGAAAGTGAACCGCCGGGGTGACCAGACTTTGCGTTATAAGTACCCTCAATAACGCCCATTCTTACCTTGCAGGCAATTTTCTGCAAATTCTTTTTGATAGAAGCGTCCATAATAACCTCCGATTTATATTTATTCACGGCGATATGCCGTCATTTACGTCTGCTGCCGATGATGCCTTTGGCGATAAGTGCCGCACCCAACACACCTGCCGCAATAATAATGAGCAGTTTCCAGCCGACTGTACTTGTCAGGAATATGGCAGTAGGAGCGTCAGCACCGCCAATAATGCCGATATCCTGCGATTCCTGAGAACTGAGCATCACCAGCCGGACAATAACTGCAACAGCGGTCAGCAAAAGTATGCTGCCGATAGTGATAAGCGCAGGATAACGTCTTTTCATGCGCCGCACCTTTCGATGATATGCCCGATAAGTTCAGCCACAGCGCCCTCGTCGCAGGAACGTGTCAGCACCAGATCAGCAGCAGCTTTCACGTCCTCCTCAGCGTTTGCCGGACAAGCGCCCAGGTCAGCCTCTCTTATCATCTCGATGTCGTTGTCGAAGTCGCCTATGGAGACAAAGGTAAAGTCCTCAAAACCGGGAAGTCTGCGGTATTCAGCCAGAGCCGAGCCTTTGGTCACACCCTCCGGGAGCATTTCAAGGAAAATATCCGAGGAGCGCACGAAGCTTACTCCAGTGAAATTCTCCTGACCCACCATTACCTCCATGACCGGAACATCTTCCGGCGACATTGCAAAGAGTACCTTCAGCCAGCCGCCCTCCGGGATATCCTCAAGCGGCGAGAAAAATGGTACTATTTTGCACAGGTCAGTGTGAAGCTGTTCATAGTCGTTGTTCTGGAATATATATGTGCCGTCCGCCCGGAGAACTTCTCCTCCTGCTTCGGGCATAGCTGCCATTATCCGGGAAGAATACTCCCTTGCGGACGCAGGCAGAGGTTTGGTAAAAAGAGTTTTTCCGGCAGTATAATCATGTATAGCCGCACCGTTATACATGATGACCGGTTCATTTATGCCGATAATAGGACAATATTGCTCAAAGGACTGTATCGTGCGCCCAGTCGCCACGGAGAAATGTCCGCCCAGGCTTTTGAAACGCTCTATCGCTGCCCGGTCGGTATCGGTTATCTGCTTTTTCGAGTTCAGCAGAGTGCCGTCCATATCGCTGAGCAGGATAACTTTTGTTATATCTTCAAACATATTGCCTCCTACATCTTTTCAAGCTTTGCAAGGACTGATGTGAAGTAGTCCGGCAGCGGACTTGTGAACTCCATGTACTCCCCGGTTGTCGGGTGGATAAAGCCGATCTTACGGGCGTGGAGGCACTGTCCCTCCACCCAGCGGCTCGCCTTGCCGTAGACCGCATCGCCCAGTACCGGGTGACCGATGTAGGAAAGGTGTACCCTTATCTGGTGGGTGCGTCCTGTCTCCAGCCGCAGCCGCAGGTGGGCGTAGCCGCCGTACTGCTTTATAAGGGTATAATGAGTCACCGCATTGCGAGAATTCTCGGTAGTTACGCACATCTTCTTCCTGTCGGTCTTGTGCCGCCCTATTGGAGCATCTATCGTCCCCTCCGGCTCTTTGAAAGCGCCTGCTGCAACGGTTTCGTACTCACGGGTAAAGCTGTGCGCCTTGATCTGCTCCGCAAGATGCAGATGCGCCCGGTCATTCTTTGCAACGATAAGCAGACCGCTTGTGTCCTTGTCGATACGGTGGACTATGCCGGGACGAATGACCCCGTTTATGCCGGAGAGACTGTCGCCGCAGTGGTGGAGAAGTGCGTTCACCAGAGTGCCGTTCCAGTTACCGTGCGCCGGGTGGACGACCATCCCCTTTGGCTTGTTCACCACCAAAAGGTCTGCGTCCTCATAGACGATATCCAGGGGGATATCCTCCGGGAGAGCGTCCATAGGCTGAGGTTCGGGGACACTAACTTCAATAGTCTCGCCGCCCTTCAGCTTCATATTTGCTTTAGTGACATTTTTTCCGCCGCAAGTTATCCTGCCCTCGCTTATAAGCCCCTGAACGGCGCTTCGTGTAAGCTGAGCAATATTGTCCGAAATATACTTGTCGATCCGCTGACCTGCCGCTTCCGGTTCGCAGGAAAGTGTGAGTATCTCAGGCATTTTCCTTCTCCTTCCGGGAGGACTTTTCCTTCTTCGGCTCAATGAATATCATATATATCAGCACCGCTGCAAATGCGCAGGTGACACATATATCCGCCACATTGAATATAGCGAAATTCACGAACCGGAACTCGAACATATCCACAACATAGCCGTACCGGATACGGTCGATAAGGTTGCCGATACCGCCAGCCACGAACAGCATGATACAGACGCTCATGAACTTCGAGCGCTTGATACTCAGGAACATAGCCACTATCCCGGCAACTATAACAAGGGAAGTGAATCCTACCAGAAACCACCTCTGCCCGGACATACTGCCGAATATCGCACCTGTATTTTCAAGGTAGGTCAGGTCAACAAGCTCGGTGCTGCCGATATGGATAAAGTCAATAGACCCGACGGGTTTTAGCTGGGTAACTGCCCAGTGCTTAACAAGCTGATCTGCACCGATAAGGAGCAGCGTCAGCACAACAAGTAGTATCGACACCAGATCTTCCTTTCAATAATACTGCCTGCCGCCGATTTCAGCAGCAGGCAATATAGTACAAATTAGCCTTCGATAACGTCTGCGCAGCGCTTGCAGAGAGTGGGGTGAGCGTGGTTTGTGCCGACGTACTTGGAGAAGCACCAGCATCTCTCGCACTTTTCGCCCTCAGCACGCTTTACCTCGAATACAGTCTCGCCCTCGCCCTTTTCGACGCTTACCTCGGATACGATGAGTATCTCGCTCAGGTGGTCGCAGAGTGAAGCGTATCTGTCGTAGTCAGCCTCGCTGCTCTTGATAATGATAGCAGCTTCCAGTGACTTACCGATGGTCTTAGCGTTACGAGCCTCCTCAAGAGCCTTGTTGCCGGCTTCACGGGCAGAGTAGATGAAGTTCCACTTGTCGATGAATTCAGCGGAAAACTCGATGCCGCTCTTTTCGGGCATCTGGTTGAGGAATACGCTCTCGCTGTCGTCAGATGCGCAGTGAGGCATTGACTTCCAGATCTCCTCGGCTGTGAATGATATGATAGGAGCAGCAAGTCTTGCCAGAGCGCTGAGAATACGGTACATAGCGGTCTGAGCAGCACGTCTCAGTTCGCCGTCCTCCTTCTCGCAGTAGAGTCTGTCCTTGATGATGTCAAGGTAGAAGTTGGACATATCAACAACGCAGAAGTTGTGGATAGCATGGAAAGCGATGTGGAAATCGTACTTGTCGTAGCCGCCCTTAACTTCGTCAATAAGCTTATCCAGGCGCATCAGTGCCCACTTGTCAAGCTCAGTAAGTTTATCGTCGGAAACCATGTCCTTGTCAGGGTCAAAGCCTGCGCCGTTGCCCAGGTTGCCCAGGATATATCTTGCAGTATTTCTGATCTTCTTGTAAGCGTCAGAAAGCTGAGTCAGGATAGGCTTGGAGATCCTGATATCGCTGTGGTAGTCAGAAGAAGCTACCCACAGACGCAGAATATCAGCGCCGTACTGGTCAGTGATCTCGCTGGGGGCGATACCGTTGCCCAGTGACTTGTGCATTGCCTTGCCTTCGCCGTCAACTACCCAGCCGTGGGTGCAGACAGCCTTGTAGGGAGCAGTTCCCTTATATACAACAGATGTAAGGAGTGAGGACTGGAACCAGCCACGATACTGGTCAGCGCCCTCAAGGTAGAGGTCAGCAGGCCATGTCAGGCTGTCGAACTCGTCCATAACTGCGGTATGTGATACACCGCTGTCGAACCATACGTCCATGATGTCGTATTCCTTGGTGAACTTATTGCAGCCGCACTCGCACTTTACGCTTGCGGGGATAAACTCCTCAGTCTCCTTAGTCCACCATGCGTCACTTCCTTCCTTGCGGAACAGGTCAGCGATAGCGGAGATAGTCTCGTCGGTATAGATAGGCTTTCCGCAGTCCTTGCAGTAGATAACAGGGATCGGAACGCCCCAGGTTCTCTGACGGGAGATGCACCAGTCACTTCTGTCACGAACCATACCCTTAATCCTGTCCTCGCCCCACTCAGGGATCCACTGAACGCTCTCGATAGCCTTGACAGCCTCGTCCTTGAAGCCGTTTACGGAGCAGAACCACTGCTCAGTAGCACGGTAGATAATGGGGCTGTTGCATCTCCAGCAGTGGGGGTACTGGTGGACGATATTCTGAGTAGCCAGCATAGCGCCGCACTCAACCAGCTTAGCAGCGATAGCCTTGTTAGCCTCAGCGGTGTCCATGCCCTCGAACTCGCCAGCCTCAGCGGTCTGTCTGCCCTTGGAATCAACGCATACGATGATGCCGATATCGTCGTAGTTCTTGCATACCTCAAAGTCCTCGACACCGTAGCCGGGAGCGGTGTGAACGCAGCCTGTACCGCTTTCCAGAGTAACGTGGTCGCCTACGATGATCGGTGAGGGACGGTCATACAGGGGGTGCTTTGTCTTCATGCCTTCCAGCTCAGCGCCGGTGAACAGACCCTCTGTTGTATACTCAGTGATGCCGGCAGTTTCCATAGTGGTCTTTACCAGTTCCTGAGCCATTACATAGTACTCATCACCAACGTGTACCAGGGTATAGTCATACTCAGGGCCGAGGCAGATAGCCAGGTTGCCGGGGATAGTCCATGTGGTAGTAGTCCAGATAACGAAGTAGATCTTTGAAAGGTCAAGACCCATACCTGAGAATATGCCCTTATCGTCAGTTACATTAAACTTGACGTAGATAGACTGGCAGGGGTCGTTGGAGTACTCGATCTCAGCCTCGGCAAGGGCTGTATTACAGTCAGGACACCAGTATACAGGCTTCAGACCCTTGTACATATAGCCCTTCTTAGCCATTGCGCCGAAAACCTCTACCTGTCTTGCCTCGTACTCAGGACGGAGAGTGAGGTAGGGGTAATCATAGTCGCCCAGAGAGCCGAGTCTCTTGAACTGCTTCATCTGGTTATTGACGTGAGTCATTGCGAAGTCATGGCAGTGCTTTCTAAGCTGTGCAGGGGGAATAGCTCCGTCCTTAACTCCGATAGCCTTCATAGCTTTCAGTTCGATAGGCAGACCGTGAGTATCCCAGCCGGGAACATAAGGTGCGCAAAAGCCGGACATATTCTTATACTTTATGATAAAGTCCTTGAGTACCTTATTCAGTGCAGTACCGATATGGATCTCGCCGTTTGCATAGGGAGGGCCGTCGTGGAGAATGAAGGAGGGCTTGCCCTTGTTCTTCTCGATCATCTTGTAGTAGAGTCTGGAATCCTCCCAGTTCCGGAGGGTATCAGGCTCTCTCTTGGGCAGATTTCCTCTCATGGGGAAGTCTGTAGCCGGTAAATTTAAGGTTGAATTGTAATCCTGTGCCATGGCTTGAATGAATCTTCCTTTCTATTTATCAATCCTTGGGAGCGTCCTCGGCTGCTTCCTCAGCGGCAGCAACAGCAGCGGCGATCTCCTCAGCGGTCTCAGGGATACTCTCACTCTCGCCGTCGAAATTCTCAGGCATAGATGAGATGAGTTCCAGGTGGCTCTTATACATCTCGAACAGGCTCTTTTTGAAGTCAGCTACCTGACGCTGAGCCTCGATGAGGTTTTCCTTTTCTCTTGCGATCTCGGCTCTGTTTCTCTCCATAGCCTCAGCGTGCTGGCGGACAGCCTCGTCCTCCAGTTCAGCAGCCTTAGCCTCAGCCTCAGCGATAATGGACTGAGCCTTCTCGTTAGCGTCGGAGATGACCTGGTGACCCTGCTTCTGAGCGCCCAGGAGAGCGTCCTTGAGAGCGTCCTCGTCCTTCATGTATTCTCTTACCTTGTCAGCGAGTATCTGTATCTTATTGTTAGCTTCCTGGCGCTCTCTCTCCATTTCGTCAAGTTCAGCTTCGAGCTGAGCGAGAAATTCGTCGATCTCCTCCTGCTTATAGCCGAAGGCAGCTTTTTCAAATCTCTTGTTTCTTACGTCTTTTGAAGTAATCATGTATATTCACCTCTAAATATATTTTCGCAGAATAATATGCAGCCGGTCTTTTCGGGTAAGACCGCCGATGTCTGACAGGATAAACCTCCCGCAGCCTCTTACAGAGATAATATCGCCCTGCTGGACTTCTTTGGAAACGGAACTTACGGTGAAGTGGTTTATATCCACCTTATCGCTGCGTATAAGTGCAGCCGCCTTCTCACGGCTCATATTCGCAGCGGCAGCAACGATACAGTCGAGCCGGAGCGAAGCCACGGAAGCGGGGATATCCTTATACTCCTGAGTGACTTCCATATCAAATGGCAGGTCGTCAGAGACTTTCACGCCCACTCTGCCTATCTTCGAGACAGAGGACACGATAGTCCTTGCAGCGATCTCAGTAACGAGCGCCTGTGCCCTGCCGTTTGATACTACGATGTCACCTATCGTTTCACGTTTGAGTCTGAGCGCCATGAAAGAGCCGAGGAAATCCCGGTGAGTGAGCCTGTCCTCGTCCCGGAAGGAGAAGGTCAGGCACTTTATAGGAACGTCCTCGTTCACATAGTCCTCGCAGTAGTCGGGGTATATAGCAAGCATCTTTCGTCTGGCATCGGGAAAGCCGCCGTGGAGCGAGCTTAGCAGGTCGCCGGCATTGCGGCTGCACCAGTTCTGTGCTACAGCACACTGTCTCTCGTCCAGGAAGGAGGAGAAGGCATAAGTGCCGCTTCTGCGCACCTGCTGAGCCATATCCGAAAGCCTTGCCACAAAGAGTTTATCCTCAGAAGAAAGCGGATCCATCAGATGAATACGCCGTTATTCTCAAGTTCCCCCACCAGGTCTTCCCCCACGAAACCAACGTTATAGGGAGTGATGATGTAGGTAAGGTTAGCAACGGGCTTGAGGCTGCCGCCGTTAGCGTAAGCAACGCCTACCAGGAAGTCGATGATCCTTCTCTTGTTCTCAGGAGAAGCAGTCTCCAGGTTGAGGACAACGGTCTTCTTGGCGATAAGGTGGTCAGCGATCTGCTTTGCGTCAGTGAAAGCAGTAGGCTTTACCAGTACTACCTGAAGCTGAGCAGTAGTCTGGATATTAACTACCTTATTTCTTCTGCCGCCGTTGGGCATATTGTCGCCGGGGCTCATAGGAGCTTCCTCACGGGCAGGTGCAGGAGCGGGCTGGGGAGCGTACTGAGCAGCTCTCTCGGCTCTTTCCTCTCTTGTGGGTCTGGGTGTTTCTGTATTGCGAACGGGTGGTACATCGTTCATCATATCGTCCTCCTCATCTGCTGCGAAAAAGAAATCTTTGATCTTGTCGATAAATTCCATAACTTTCTCCGATCTCCGCATGGATCGTTTCGCCGGCAGAGTTCATGCGGAATACATCTGCACGGCGGCATGGGGTAAGTGAACCTGTCTTTCAGGCAAGTTCCCTGTATGGACAAGTTCTTATCGGCTGTAGTCTCTTGCTCCGAAAAGCCCTGTACCTATACGGACGAGGGTCGAGCCGTGGAGAGCAGCCTGGTAATAATCGCTAGTCATGCCCATAGACAAATCCTGCATAGTTATGCCGGGGATATTTTTCTGGGACACGCTGCGGAAAAGTTCCTCCATGCGTCCGAGGAAAATATCGCTGTCTGATGGAGGCGGGATAGTCATAAGCCCCTTCACCCTCACGTTCTCAAGCTGAGATATCTCAGTGAGGAGGGGGATAAGGTCATCAGGCGAAACGCCGCTTTTTGATTCTTCGCCGCCTATATTCACCTCGCAGAGTATATCCATGACAGTGCCGTGGTTCTTAGCGAGGCGGTTGATCTCCGAAGCAAGCTTGATGCTGTCAACGGATTGTATCATACTTACATTATTAATAATGTATTTAACTTTGTTAGTCTGCAAGTGACCGATGATATGCACCTGAGCGGACTTATCATAGTCATCGCATTTGGAAAGGTACTCCTGGACTCTGTTTTCGCCCAGAAGCGTTACTCCGAGCCGGACGGCTTCATTGACCGCCTGTGCCGGGACAGTCTTGGTAACAGCCATAAGCTTCGGGCGATTGCCGGACTTTGCCTCAGCCTCGGAGAGCCTGTCTCTGATACGTTTGAGATTTTCGCCTATATAACTGTAATCATTCATCTGTGTCAACTTCAACACCCTCGATCATAATATCATCATAAAGCGCCAGATAATCCGGGTCGCCGTCGTGTATCGCTGAGATAACGTAGTCCGTACCCTCGTAGATAACGTCGATGCGCCGGAACACCACCTGTTCGCCCTTCTGGATATAAACGCCCTTGTAGTTTGAGGTGACAGTCTCTCCGGTAGATTCCTCCGGAGCGTCATCTGCTGCTTCTTCGGCGCTCTCAGTCTCGCTGGCAGTTTCCTCAGCGGAAGATGTCTCCTCCGCAGCAGTAGTATCCTCCTGGGCGGTAGTATCCTCCTGGGCGGTGGTATCCTCCTGAGTAGTTTCTGAGGTTTCCTCCTCTGCGGCAGGTTCAGTGCTTTCACCGCCGTCGGTAAAGCTTACCGTCGTCCTCACCTTTGAAAAGCGTATAGCTTCACGGGGAACTTTCAAGCCGTGGGCAGTTCCCTGTATCAGTTCACACTTTTCAGCCCTGTGCTGAACAAGGTCGTAGTTGAACTGGTCACATTCCAGCACGATTATTGACTGACCGGGCGAACCCTCGTCACGGATATCCGTAATAACAGCGCCGAACATATCAGCGCCAGTCTCGAAGCGGAGTTTAAGGCGGTCACCGATATTGAACTCCTTCCGGGAGTTATCAATGATGCCGGCGAGATACCAGCCATAGCCGTCTATCATTTTACCGACTATAGTCGGGTCATCACTTTTGCGGTCGGTGACGCTGCTGAGTTCCGCAACGGATATAGTAGCCAGCTTGTCCTTATTTAGTATACCCTCATATCCGTCGCAGTAGCTTACGAAATAAGCAGAGCGGTCTGAGGTGATGGTCTGGACAGGCTCAGACCGCTCTTTGCGGAGTTCAGAAAGCTGAGCATTGATATCAGTTATCTGCTGAGCGAAGCTGTCCACTTCATTGGTAATGATCTGGTATGTACTCATTTTCACAAGCAGGTCATCCATATCACGCTGCAGGGAGGCATAGTCTCTCATATCACGGCTATAGATGAGGTTGCGGTAACATTCCTCAATGCTTGCGGAAAGCGAAGCAGGCTGGGCAGACTCCTGAGTACCGGGATTCTGTATCTTCATAAGGATATCCAGCTTATTCTGGAGCTTATCTATCTCACGGTTAACTGAGATCTGCTCCTCTGAGGGGTATATCTCTGCTATGACAGTACCCTGACCGAGTTTTCCGCCGTCAGCCACATTATAGCTGACAGCACCCTGACCGTCGAAGGTAATGGGGTACTCCTCTCTGAAAAAGACACCTCTTATCTCAGTGGAAGCCACAGCATCGCACAGAAGTGCAGTTTCGGTAAGCGAACGCTTATTGCGGGTGTTGAAACCGCTGCTGATGAACACGATCAGTAACAGGACAAGAAAAACGTTCCTCAGGAGTTTCACAAAGAAACCGCCGTCGGTTCTGTTATTAGTCCATTGCACTAAGGATCACCTTACTCTGATTTTTCTGAAGCGTCAAGTATCGAAACGGGTCTTGCGGGGATAATGGTTGAAATAGCGTGCTTATAAACAAGCTGCTGTTTGCCGTCGCAGTCGAAGATAGCGACGTAGCTGTCGAAACCTCTTACCATACCTTTGAACTGGAATCCATTGGTAAGGATAATGGTCACCAGGATCCTTTCCTTTCTGCACTGATTAAGGAAAACGTCCTGTAAATTGATCGTTTTGTTCATACACATTCTCCATTCCTTTATATTTTCATGCGTAAAAGTTCCGCTTAAAAAAGCAGACAATTACACATCATTATTATATCACATAATTTTGCCGTTGGCTATAGTTTTCTCAGCGTTTTTGAAAATTTCATATTTTTGACCAAAATCTTCAATAATAATCCACCTGATTCTCTCATTTCGTCTAAACCAGGTAAGCTGTCTTTTGGCATAGCGCCGTGTTTCCTGTTTGATAGTTGCGACGGCTTCTTCAAGAGTGGTGCTGCCCTGGAAATAGGGGATAAGTTCCTTGTAGCCGATAGCATTGGCAGCGGTGCGGATATTGCCCTCCTGCCATACTGCCCTTGCTTCCTCCACAAGACCGGCTTCCAGCATCTGGTCAACACGCTGGTCGATACGGCTGTAGAGTACCGCACGGTCAGCGCAGTTCAGACCGAGTATCATACTGTCGTAGGGGCTTTTCTCCAGGCGGCTCTCCGCTTTCAGTTCCGAGAACTTCCGTCCGCTGACGTGGATAACTTCAAGCGCCCTTACTACCCTGACAGTATTATTCGGGTGGATAGCCTCCGCCGCCTCCGGGTCAAGTGACACAAGACGGCTGTGCAGCGCCTCATTACCCTGTTCACGGGCAAAGGCGTAAAGCTGCTGACGGTAATCTTCGTCGCCCTTTACCTCTGCGAACTTCACATTATTGAGGAGGGAGTCCACATAAAGCCCCGTACCGCCAACGATTATGGGCAGTTTACCACGGCTCAGGACTTCCTGTATCTTCTGGTTGGCAAGTTCCACATACTCCGCCGCACTGAAACTGCGGTCACGGTCAAGGAAGCCGATAAGATGATGAGGGATACCCTGCATCTCCTCCTGAGTAGGCTTGGCAGATGCAATGTCAAGCCCCTTGTATATCTGCATAGAATCGGCAGAAATGACCTCTCCGCCGTATTTTTTAGCCAGCTCGATGCCGAGCCAGGTCTTGCCGGAAGCGGTAGGGCCTACCACTGCCAGCACAAAAGGTCTGCTCATAGCTTCACCGCCTTACGTTCTCTTGAACTGATGATCCATACTGCTCTTGGTCATTGTGAACATCACGGGTCTGCCGTGAGGACAATGACGTATCTTTTCGTCATAGCACACCTGCTTCACAAGGGAGAGAAGTTCCTCCGGGGAATTCCTGTCGCCGCCCTTTATAGCCGCTTTGCAGGCGACGGTGTGGAAAATGTCGTCAAGCTGACCAGACTGGGGCGAGACTTTGTGCAGGCGCAGATTTTCCGCAACCTCGCAGACTATCTCCTCCATGTCAAGCTCCATGATGAACGTGGGAACAGCCGTCGCCGTAACGCAGGGTGCGTCCGAAAGGTCGAAAGTGAACCCTAAATCCGCCAGAAGTTCCTGGTTTTCCTCAACAGCACTGAACTGGTCAGCAGTCAGGAGTACCTTTACTCCGGTCAGGAGGGTCTGGCTGAACTGGCGGCAGTTCCGGCTCATAAGGCGCTCAAAGATTATGCGCTCATGGGCAGCGTGCTTGTCGATGATGACCAGCTTGTGTCCGCTTTCAGCAATGACGTACAGTCCGAACGCCTCACCGATAAGCCGCAGGTCAGGGAACTCCTCCTCAAGGGGGTTCACGGGAGTCTGCGGTACATTATCCACAGGCGCAGCAGGTGCAGTAAATGCGCTCTGATTCAGGTACTTAAAGCCCTCGATAGGCGCAGTTTCCAGAGGTGCATCATTTTCGGCTTCTTCCGGTTCATGGGGCATTTCTTCCGGTATGGGTTTACTTTTCACCGGGGCAGGAACGGCTATATCCTGCGCTTTATGGGAATTTGCAAAGGGGTCGCCGGTAGGTTCGGGAGTAGCGAAGAACTTCACCGGCTCAGGGTCAGGAGTTCTCTCCTTTGCGTAGCCCTCGAAGCCATTCAAGCCTACAACTTCCGGCTTTCCGGACATTTCCTGTTCTTTCCGGGCTATCTGGTCAACCGGCGTGAAGAACGACTGCTGGGGCAGTTCCTCCTGCACAGGGGCAGGAGCAGTCCAGTCAACTGCCGGCTTTTTCAGCTCGAACTCGTAGATAAGACCGTCGTTCATCAGTGCATTTTTCACCGCAAAGTACACCGCATCTGTCACCTTTTTCTCGTCGGTGAACCGGACTTCCGCCTTTGAGGGGTGGATATTCACGTCCATAGCCGAGGGGGAAAGGTCGATCATCAGCACGCACGCCGGGAACTTTCCGGTCATGATGAGGTTTGAGTAGGCGTTTTCCAGAGCCGACGAGCAAAGCCGTGAGCGGACGTATCTGCCGTTCACGAAGAAGTTCTGGAAGGCACGGTTATTCTTGGAATACAGCGGTTTTATGACGAATCCGCTGACGTGAATGCCCTCATGTTCATAGTCGCATGGGATAAGGTCACGGGCGAAGTCTCTGCCGTATACTGCATATACCGCCGAGAAAAGTTCGCCGTCGCCAGCGGAGTTGAATTCCAGACGGTTGTCCCTTATCATACGGACGGAGACTTCCGGGTGGGATAGTGTGATTTTCTGGACTATATTGCTCACGGCATTAGCTTCGGTAACGTCCTTCTTCATGAACTTCGCCCTTGCCGGAACATTGTAGAAAAGGTCACGGATAATAATGGTCGTGCCGTCGGGACAGCCGCCTTTTTCGTGGCTTATTTCCTGGCTTCCCTCGATGTGGTAGATAGTACCGTAAGTCTCCTCACGCTGTTTGGTCATGACTTCGACCTTTGAAACAGCCGAAACTGATGCCAGTGCCTCCCCACGGAATCCCAGGGTAGAGATGCTGTCAAGGTCAGTTTTTGTAACTATCTTGCTTGTGGCATGGCGCAGGAATGCCGTGGGTACGTCCTCAAAAGCCATACCGCAGCCGTCGTCGGTAACACGCATATACAGCGCACCGCCGTTTTTTATCTCAACGGTGATATGCTCCGCACCTGCGTCTATGGAGTTCTCCACAAGTTCCTTTATGACCGACGAGGGACGCTCGATGACTTCACCGGCGGCAATAAGTTCCGAAATTTCCTTACTAAGAACATTGATAGGCGGCATTGAATTCTCCTTTCATCAGCCCAGAAGCGCACTCATATCTTTAAGAAGCTGGCGGCATTCGTCGTCGCTGAGTTCGTCCACGTTGGTACGCTCCAGCATACGCAAAGCCTGCTGACGGTCAGCGCCGCCGAAGCTCATCTGCCCGGAATCATCGGGAGTTATGCGCCGCTCGGCAGCATGGGACTTCTCCATATCTTCAAGCAGCTCCCTTGCCCTGGACACCACCTTTGCAGGCAGTCCGGCAAGTTTCGCAACGTCCACGCCGTAGCTTTCGTCCACGCCTCCCCTGACTATCTTACGCAGGAAACGTATCGAACCTCCGGACTTTGTAACGGCGATGCTGTAGTTCTTCACGCCTTCCAGTTCGTCCTCCAGACCGATAAGTTCGTGATAGTGGGTAGCGAAAAGTGTCTTGCAGCCCAGTTTCTTAGTGCCGCAGATGTACTCCGCAACAGCCCTTGCGATGCTCACGCCGTCGAAGGTAGACGTACCACGTCCCACCTCGTCGAGAATAACAAGGCTCTGGGGAGTAGCGTTTTTGAGAATGTCCGCAACTTCGCTCATTTCCACCATGAAAGTTGACTGTCCTGCGGCAAGGTCGTCGGAAGCGCCCACACGGGTGAATATCTGGTCAACAACGGATATCCTTGCGGAGTCCGCCGGAACGAAGCAGCCTATCTGTGCCATAAGCACAATAAGGGCAGTCTGGCGCATATACGTCGATTTACCGGACATATTCGGGCCTGTGATTATCGACATACGGCAGGACTTAGTGTCCAGATATACGTCATTAGGAACGAACATCTCGTCCGTGAGCATAAGTTCAACTACCGGGTGTCTGCCGCCCTTTATGTCGATAGTACCGTCGATAGTCATTTCCGGGCGGACATAGAGGTTTCGCAGGGACACCTGAGCGAAGGAGCAGAGAACGTCCAGTGACGCAACGGCGGAGGCAGTTTTCTGGACTTCTTCAAGCTTTGTGGAGATGAAGTCCCTGACCTCAGCGAATATATCCGCTTCAAGGAGCAGAGCCTTGTCCTTAGCGCCTAAGATAGCGTTCTCGGCATTTTTCAGTTCTTCGGTAATAAACCGCTCGGAGTTTGTAAGGGTCTGTTTGCGTATCCAGTTTTCGGGAACGAGGTCGTAATAGGAGCGTGTAACTTCCAGGAAGTAGCCGAACACTCTGTTGTAGCCTATTTTCAGGTTCTTGATGCCGGTATTTTCCTTTTCACGCTGTTCTATGCCGTCGATGATCTCCTTGCCGTGGGTCATGATATGGCGAAGCTGGTCAAGTTCGCTGTTAAAGCCGTCCCGGATAACTCCGCCGTCCTTGACGGATACAGGCGGTTCGTCCATAATGGCATTTTCCACCAGGCTGACTATCTCCTCAAGTGTGGAGATATCATCGTTGCACTTGCGCAGAAGTTTGGAGTTTTCCAGCTTTCTGAGTTCCTCCTTGATAAGAGGTAGCTGCATCGCAGTAGCGGACAAAGCTTTCAGGTCACGGGGATTTGCGGACTTGTACATCACCTTTGTCATAAGGCGTTCAAGGTCGTATACCCGTTCCAGAAGTTCGGTAATATCGGTGAGGACAATGCTGTGGCGGTAAAGTTCCTCAACAGCGCTGTGGCGGTCGATTATCCTTGCGGGACTTTTGAGCGGCTGTTCTATCCAGTTTCGCAGAAGCCGCCTGCCCATAGAGGTCTTTGTGGAATCCAGCACCCATAGGAGCGTACCTTTTTTCTCCTTGCTGCGGAGAGTTTCGGTAAGTTCCAGGTTACGCCTTGCGTTCAGGTCAAGACCCATGAACGAGTCGCCGCCCAGTATCTCGATACTTGTGAACCGTGCGACGGTAGTTTTCTGAGTTTCCTGGAAGTAGCTGAAAAGTCCGCAAAGGGCGCAGCAGTCCGCTCCGTCAGCGGATACACCCAGAAGTTCCACTGTATCTGTGCTGAACACCTGCTCCACATAGCTGCGGTATCTTTCCGGCTCGAAAGTGAACTGATTGCGGCAAGTCACAGGGCATTTCATTCTGTCCCTGAGAAAGGGCGAAGCCTGTTTCAGGGAGAGGAAGTCCTCGTTGAAAAGAACCTCCGCCGGCTGACAGCGGGAGAGTTCGTTGATGATGCCGCTGTCGATATCCTTACCCTCGAAAGCGATAAGCGACACGCTGCCTGTTGATATATCAGCGCAGGCAACGGCAGCAGTTTCGTCCCTGTGGTTGTAGTATACAGCGCATATGTAGTTATTGCTTGCGTCGTCCAGCATATCCTGGTCGGTGAGAGTACCGGGAGTTACCACCCGGATAACGTCCCTGA
>CAMOEP010000012.1 GCA_946612185.1 uncultured Ruminococcus sp. | reverse complement strand
GCCGAAAAATCTGACTGCGCATCTGCACCACAATCTCTGTGCGGTGTTGCCTATAATTATTCCGGGCTTCGGTCAATGGCTGAAGTCCGCTTTTGAGGTGTTACTATTGAAGACTAAAAGCAGCCCTGCGGTAAGGGTCATTATTATATCTGCCGTGGTCATGTTCCTGCTGTCACTGGCTCTTATATTCGCAGCCCAGGTCAGGGAGGACAATAACCGGTATATCGCCATTGACCCGGATACCGTTGACCTTGTGCAGCTTCGTGCCCCGGAAAAAGGCGACCCCATTGCTACCGTTACTACGTCCCTCGGTCAGTTCAGCTTCGTCCTCTATCCGGACAAGTCTCCCAAAGCCGTGGCGAACTTTATCCGCCTTGCGGAAAGCGGTCACTACGATGATACCTATGTGTTCAATTCCGACAGCGGCGTTTATGCCGGTATGGGCAGCAAGGAACGTTCCGGCGACCTTTCCGCTGATGCTGCCGGGTCGGAATCCGAGAGAGTTCCCCGTGAACTTTCACAGGATCTATGGCCGTTCAAAGGCGCTGTTATGATGATGAACACCTCCCTCGACCGCAATTTCTCCCAGAAACTCCTGGGCGGCGGCGAGTACTACAACGGCAGCCGCTTCATTGCCGCAAATACTATCGAATTTACCGAGGATATGAAGAAGGAAATGCTGGACGCAAGCGACTATACCACAATTACTGACGCTTTCATAAAATACGGCGGTATTCCTAACTTTTCCCAGCAGATGACAGTTATCGGTCAGACCTATGAGGGACTTGATGTGGTGGAAAAACTTTCCTCCCTCCAGGCTTCCAGCAACGGCTACTATATGAACCCGGACGAGGACGTGAAGATTCTTTCCGTTACGATCGGTGAGTATGCGGCGGATAGTGCGCAATAACTGATAGTAAAGTAGATAGAAAAACCGGCTTTTTATAGCCTGTTTTTCGGATAATAACCAAAAATGTCCGGAAAGTATTTACAAATTCCGAATAATGTAGTATAATAGTTAGGCTGAAATATAATACTCTCTTTTATGTCTTGTTTTCAGCACAATGGAGGATAATTTTTCGTAAATTTCATTGATTGGAGTGAAATTAATGTACAAGAGAATAATTGCTGCTTTCCTGGCTGTGGCTATGTCTGCTGCTTTCGTTTCATGTGGAAATAATAAGGGCGGCGATACCGGCAACGGCGGCAGCAGCTCTCAGACTGAGAATGAAACTACTCAGGAAAATGTGGAGATAATGAACTTTACCCCACCTGCTGAGGGCGATACCATTATTGAAATGAATATCAAGGACTACGGTACTGTAAAGTTCAGACTGTTCCCTGAGTACGCTGATAAGGGCGTTGAGAACTTCATCGAACTTGCTAAGTCCGGCTACTATGACGGCCTTACCTTCCACCGTGTCATCAAGGACTTCATGATCCAGGGCGGCGACCCAAGCGGCAACGGCACCGGCGGCGAGTCCACATGGGGCGGTAAGTTCGACGGCGGCACTGACCCGCACCTCAGCCATGTTGCCGGTGCGCTCTGCTACGCAAATTCCGGCTCTACCGCTACTAACGGCAGCCAGTTCTACGTCGTTACAGGTATGCCCATGACCGCCGAGGAACTTGATTCCTATGCACAGAGCGGTTACAACTTCTCCGACAACGTTAAGCAGGCTATCCTGAAGGCTGGCTACGGCTACCCCTTCCTGGACGGCAATTATACCGTTTTCGGTCAGGTCATCGACGGTCTGGACGTTATCTTCAATGTTCAGCACGTTGAGACTGACGGCAGCGATATGCCCACTACTCCCGTTATCATGGAGTCAGTTAAGGTCACTGAGTACCACGGCGAGGAGTGCAGATTCTTTATCAGCGACTACGACTACGAAGAACCCACACTTCCCCCTGTTGAGAACGTTGACCTGGTGAACTTCTCAGATATCAAGGAGGGCGATACAGTTGCGTGCATGAAGATCAAGGACTACGGCGACGTTATGATCCGCTTCTTCCCTGAGTACGCTGACAAGGGCGTTGAGAACTTCGTGGAACTTGCCAAGTCCGGCTACTACGACGGTCTTACCTTCCACCGCATCATCAAAGACTTCATGATCCAGGGCGGCGACCCCAACGGCGACGGCACTGGCGGTGAGTCTACATGGGGCGGCGAGTTCGACGGCGGTACTGACCCCCACGCTATTCATGCTGCCGGCGCTATTGCTTACGCAAACTCCGGTTCTACCGCTACAGACGGCAGCCAGTTCTATATCGTTACCGGCGAGAAGTATACCGATCAGGAGATCGCTGACCTTGAAAAGTACGGCTACAGACTCTCCGACAATGCCAAGGAAGTCTACAAGAATCAGGGCGGTACTCCTTTCCTGGACGGCAGCTATACCGTTTTCGGTCAGGTGTTTGACGGTCTGGATATAGTTTTCCGCATCTCTGAGGTGGAGACAGGTGACAACGATAAGCCCGCTGAGCCTGTTACTATCGAAAGCGTGACTATCGGTGAGTACGACGGCAGAAAAGTCCGCTGGTATATGAGCGACTACGACGGCAATACTGCTTCTGCTGAGTCTGAAAGCGAAACTTCTGCCGAGGCTGAGACTGAGGCTGAAACTACTGAGAATGAAGCTGAAACTGAAGCGGCTGAGAACGAGACAGAAGCTGCTGAAACTGAAGCTGCGGAAACCTCCGCTGAATAATGCTTCTGAATACCGACCTGCACAAGCGCTGTGCAGGATAACACTAACACAAGTATCAGGAGCAGAAAGATATTTTTCCTGATCGAAATGAAGGAGAGAATTCATTTTGGAGAAATTTGTAGTTAAGGGAGGCCGCCGGCTGACCGGCGAGGTTGTTATCAGCGGAGCAAAAAATGCAGCCGTGGCTATTCTGCCGGCTGTCATACTTTCCGATACTCCCTGTGTGATAGAGAATGTTCCCTCGATCAGCGATGTTACCATAAGCCTGCGTATCCTGGAGGAAATGGGTGCTGTCGTTACTCAGGTAGGCAAGGACGCTTACCGTATAGATCCTACTACTATTGACAAATACTGTGTTCCCTATGAGACTGCAAGGAAGATGCGTGCTTCGTATTACTTCCTGGGCGCTCTGCTGGGAAAATTCCATAAGGCGAGAGTCTCCATGCCCGGCGGATGTCCTCTGGGCGACAGACCTATCGACCAACACCTGAAGGCATTTACTGTACTGGGCGCAACTTACGTTATAGACAAGGGCGTTATCGACATCAGGGCTGACAAGCTTAAAGGCGGACAGATCTTCTTCGATGTGGTAACGGTCGGCGCTACTATGAACGCTATGCTCTCCGCTGTAAAGGCTGAGGGTCTGACTGTCATCGAGAACGCTGCTAAAGAGCCTCATATCGTCGATCTGGCTAACTTCCTCAATTCTATGGGCGCTAACATCATGGGCGCTGGTACTGACGTTATCAAGATCAGAGGCGTTGAGCATCTGACTGGTACTACTTATTCAGTTATCCCCGACCAGATCGAGGCAGGTACTTTCATGGTCGCTATTGCCGCTACTAAGGGCGATGCTATCATCAAGAACATTATCCCCAAGCATCTGGAGTCTATCACCAAGAAGCTGGAGAAGATCGGCGTAAGCATCGAGCAGTACGACGATAGTATGAGGGTATGGGTGGAGAATCCCCTGGTCAAGACCAATGTCAAGACCGCTCCTCACCCCGGTTTCCCTACTGATATGCAGTCACAGATAGCTACTCTGCTCACTCTTGCAGAGGGTACAAGCATCATTACCGAGAATATCTGGGATCAGCGTTTTGGTTATGTGGACGAACTCCGGAGAATGGGCGCTGATATCACAGTTAACGGCAAGGTGGCTCTCATTGAGGGCACTGGCAAGCTGGTCGGCGCTCCGGTAAAGGCTTGCGACCTGAGAGCTGGTGCGGCGCTTATCATAGCCGGACTTGCTGCAACAGGTGTTACTGAAATCGAAGATATACATCATATCGAGCGTGGTTACGATTGTATGGAGGGTAAACTCCGTGCATTGGGCGCAGATATCGAGAAGGTAGAGTTCCCCGATAAGGAGGACTCAAAAAAAAAAGACGGTGACGGAGCAGAGGAATGACCCTCCCCTTCACGCCGAATCAGCATGATAAAAAGGCACTTTCCCTTGTGGAGAGTGCCTTTTTTACTGCCGGTTCATTTTGTTCATAAAATGTTTACAATTTTTCTTGGTAAACCCTCTTGACAAATCACTGTATTACTGCTATACTTGTATTAGTTGATTAATACAAACATACAACTTACACTCCACAGAGAGAAATACCGATAAGGAGGTGCAGAGTATGTGGAATTTCAACAACGATAAGCCCGTGTATGCGCAGATAATCGACGAGATAATGAACCGCATTGCTTCGGGCGCTTACCCCCCCGGCGAACGAATTCCCTCTGTTCGTGACCTGGCTGAGGAGGCAAGAGTAAACCCTAATACTATGCAGCGTGCGCTGGCTGAGATCGAAAGAAGCGGTTACATCGTTTCCCAGAGAACTACCGGCAAGTACGTCACAAGCGATGTTAGCCTTATCGAAAGCCTTAACAGTAACCGGGCTGAAAAGATCGTGTCAGCTTTCGCTGAGGAACTGAAAAGGGCAGAGATACCGTTCGATATGGCTATCGAAATGCTTAGGAAAATGCAGTAAATTAAGGGAAAATCCCGTATTGGAGGAGAGTTTATATGGCTGAACTTGTTAAATGTGAGAACGTTTCTAAGTTCTATGGCAAGAAAGAGGCGCTGAGCGGCCTCACACTCAACCTTGAGAGTGGAAAGATCATCGGTCTGCTGGGGCCTAATGGTTCCGGCAAGACCACGCTCATCAAATTACTTTGCGGTCTGCTGACACCTACTAATGGTCAGCTTTCCGTGTGCGGTATGTCTGTCGGCGCTGAGACAAAGGCTATGGTGTCTTACCTGCCTGAGCGCTCATATATCCCGGAATGGATGAAAGTCAGCGATATCCTTGATTATTTCCAGGACTTCTACACTGACTTCCGCAGAGGGCTGGCTGAGGATATGTTCGGCAGACTGAATATCGACCTGAATCATAAAGTCAAGACACTTTCAAAGGGCAATAAGGAAAAAGTCCAGCTTGTTCTGGTAATGAGCCGCAATGCTAAGCTTTACCTGCTCGATGAGCCTATCGCCGGCGTTGACCCTGCTGCAAGAGACTATATCCTTGACACTATCATCAGTAACTACAACCCGGAAGCTTCCGTTGTTATATCCACCCACCTTATTACCGATATCGAACGTATCATCGACGATGTGGTAATGCTTCAGTATGGTCATCTTAAAATACACGGCAGTGCTGATGCTATCAGAGCAGAAAAAGGTATGTCTATTGACGAACTTTTCAGGGAGGTATACAGATGTTAACTAAACTTATCAAACACGAGATGCTGCACTGGGTACGCACATTCTCAATATTCTATATCATATACGCTGTCGTGGCTGTTATCACGAAGATACTTATTACAGTTGAGATCTCCTTTGGCGACAATGCTGAAGAACACGTCTTCACAACTATACTCCTGGCTATATTCGGCTTCATACTGATGCTGTTCAGCGTAATGCTGCCCTGGATATCACTGGCGCACAATTCCAACCGCTTCAAGAAGAATATGTTCAGCGATGAGGGCTACCTTACCAACACCCTTCCTGTAACACCTGCTGAACATATCGGCGCTAAGCTCATTATGGGCGGTATAAGCTATATTTGCACCTGCCTGCTGATATTTGTCTGCATACTGCTGATGATAGCAGGTGTGAACCAGGAGTATATCGAAATGAACATTGTATTCGATGAGGTTCAGGACTTCACAATGAAGAATTTTGGCGAGATGATGCTGGCATTCCTCTTATCAGTAAGTATATTTGTAGGTATACTGCTGCTGTGCTACCTTGCTGAGGGTCTGGCTGCTATCAATGGCGGCAAGAAGGCTATAGCTTCCGGTGTTGCTATACTGGGTGTAGTACTTGCAATGATAATAAGCAGTGCTATTGCAACAGTTCTCAGAGCAAACGGCGTTGATTACGACAGCAATGCCAGAGTTGTCGCACAGATAATCTTCTATTTAGTGGCTGATGTGGGAATGTTCTTCCTTATCAGCTATATACTGAAAAACAAGCTGAACCTTGAGTGATAAGCAGCGGGGGAATTGCAATGAAAAAGAGAGATAACACAGCGAAAGACCTTTGCACGATAACTTATATCATTCTTTTTATCGCAGCCGCCGTTACTGCAATAACCGGCGGTGAGGGTTCGACCACATATCTTTGCATCGGACTTGCGTTTATGGGAAGTGCCGAATGTCTTGATACCAAGCCCGGCAGAAAAGAAAGAAAAAGGTTGAGAGCAGAAAGAAAGTAATGATTTAAAGCCATAAAGGGGCGGATGAGCGCTTCTTTATGGCTTTTCTGTTTAGGCAACACCGCAGGTCGATACATTTTCTATTCACTATTCACTAATCCCTCTCTCCCTCCGGCATTTGACAATTATCACCGAAAATGTTATAATAAAATTCCCCCGAACATCGTCCGGGGGTGTTGCCTGAATGTTTAGTATCCTCTGTTTGCATCAGAACTGCTGCGGTATTTGGATCTGGTGCGTGCTATACTCTCCTCGCTGCGCTTGATAAGGTTCAGCAGGGACGAGGAGTACTGTGCGTAGTCTTTCTGGAGTGTGGCAGTGGTTATGTAGAGGGTGTCGAAGTTGTCGATGCAGTCGTTGCCGTCAAGAGGGATTCCGCTGGAGGCTGCCTTGATGTCTGCCTCGCTCATGGATATGATAGCATTGGCGCTGTCGTTGGCGATAACCTTCGGTATCCTGAAAAGCTTCTGGTCATTGTGCGGATTGGCATTATAAACTATTCGGAATAACTTGTACACCGACAGCATAAGATACGATGATACCTCTTTGATAAGGGTAATACTGTTTGCCTTCTGCGCCAGACTGAAAAGCAGACTTATGGAGTTATTGATAATACGGCGGTTGAAGTTGATTATCTCAGGTGAGGGCATTCTCAGATTGTTGTTGCCGTCGTCGTCGGGGATATCCTCGATAGTGATAGTCTTACCCTCCGGTTCAGGGGTTCTTCCGAGAAGATAATCGCAGGATACATTGTAGTAGTCAGCTATCTTTACCAGGAAATTAAGTCCGCACTCACGGATACCCTTTTCGTAGTGGGACAGAAGTGCCTGAGAGATACCCAGGTCAGCGGCAGCCTGCTTCTGGCTGATATGGCGCTCCTTGCGCTGTAGCGTGATAATGCGGGCGAAATCCGAGTTCATAGGTTTGTCCTCCGTTAAAAATAATATATAAATCATACTAAAAGTATAATGTTCACATAATATTATTATAATACAAAATGTATAATAAGTAAAGAGTAAAAACCGTAAAACTATTACAGCGATTTTTATTGGATTTTGTCGAATTTCTACAAATTATCCCGTATTATCGGCTCTATTGGTGAATATGAGCGATAGTAAAATTAATTTACAAGGAGTGATCGTTTATGAGAGGCTACAGAATTTGTCTCATTCGCCACGGTATGACCGAGGCTAACGAAAAGGGCATTTACATAGGTTCTACCGACCTTCCTTTGTCCGAAAAAGGTGCTAATGAACTTCTCCTCAAAAAGGACAGCATGGACTACCCATACGTTGACAGGGTGTATACTTCACCCCTGCGCAGATGCACCGGTACAGCGGATATCCTCTACCCTTACTCCGATACCGTCGTGGTGGACGAGCTGAGGGAACTGAATATGGGCATTTTCGAGAACAAAAGCTATGCCGAGCTTATGCAGCGTGATGACTACAAGGCATGGCTCAAAGGCGGCAGGGATTCCCGTCCTCCGGAGGGCGAAAGTCTGGAGGAAATGACCGCCCGCACCTTCAAGGCTATGCACAGTATCATCAACGATATGATGCACTGCGAACTGGGCAGATGCGCTATAGTTACCCATGCCGGCATCATTTCCAATCTGCT
Source organism: uncultured Ruminococcus sp. (assembly GCA_946612185.1). GTDB lineage: Bacteria > Bacillota > Clostridia > Oscillospirales > Ruminococcaceae > Ruminococcus. The sequence continues at coordinate 9,194 of CAMOEP010000012.1, read as the reverse complement.
GGTGGGATTCGGTCTGCCGAAGTATGACCCGAAGTATTTGCAGTCCGCACCCGGCGAGGGTTTCGAGATAATGGTGAATACCCAGATGTGGCTGAATTCCCAGGCTTTCGAGATACTCGGCTACTGCCCTTACCCAAAGCGTGAGGAGGACGAGGACGAGGAATAATTCCCACGAAATATGCAGATACTACCCTAAAAGGGGGTTCATGCATGGTACTGAGACAGCTTGTAGGATTTTCACGGCAGCAGATACGGGGACAGCGCAAACGTGCCGCACTTGTATGCTCGCTTCCGGTGGCGGCAGAAATGTTCTTCCGGGTAACTGAAGCGGCTTTCTGCGGACTGCTCCTCTGGTTCAGCAGCACCTCCCCGGTGATGCTCTTTACCGGGCGGTATCTTCCTGGGGCGGCGGTGTCCGTGGTGTGCATGATACTGCGGATAGTGTGCGTTTCGCCGCTGGACTGCGCCGGCGCTGAGTGGATAAACGGGCTGTGTCAGGGCAGGAGGCTCTCCTTCCAGGATATGCTCCTGCGGAAAGGCTTCGTATGGCGTAGTATCGCCCTTAAATTACTGGGAACTTTAGCGGCTGCTGTTCCGGCAGCATTTGCGGCGGCTGGGCTGTGGTACGGCGCTTCACTTATCCGCTCCGGCGCTGACAGCCGGGAACTTTTCATCGCCCTGAATATGGCGGCACTGTGCGCTTTGTGCCTGTATTTCTGGCTTGCCGTCCGGATAAGCCTTACGGCTGCACCGTTTATTATGGCGCTTATCCCCGGAATTTCGCCATTTGCGGCGGTAATGCGTTCCCTCACCCTTATGCGTGGAAGAAAACGTGTATTTGCCGGACTTTTCGCCCTGTACCTTGCCCCGTCACTGACGGTGGTGGGTATACCGATAGTTTTCCCGGAACTTCGGGCGGCGCTGGCGGTAAGTACCGGTATCTTTCTGAAAGAAGACCTACTGCGAGGAAAAAGTTATGGCTGAACTTACATTTATATATGAGGGCAGCGAGCCTGTGACCGTGGAGAAGTTCCTGATGCGCCAGAGCGGTGTGTCACGGCGGCTGCTGACCCGGCTGAAACGTATCGAGGGCGGCATTACCTGCGACGGCGTTCATGTGCGTACTATTGATATTGTGCGCCCCGGCAGCAAAGTTGTCCTGCGGACTCAGGACGACAGCTTCCTTGAACCAAATCCGCTGCTTTGCGTACCTGTCGTATTCGAGAGCGAGGACGTGGTGGTTTTCGACAAGCCGCCGGGTATGCCGGTACATCCGTCTGTAAAGCACCGCACCGATACCCTGGGAAACTTCTTCGCAAGCCGCTATCCCGGACTTACTTTCCGGGCTGTGAACCGTCTTGACCGGGACACTTCCGGGCTTTGCATCATTGCAAAAAATGCTCACGCTGCAAACGTCTTGCAGGGCAGATGCGAGAAGGTATACACCGCCGTGGTGGAGGGAGTTACCCCGGAGGAGGGGACTGTGAACGCTCCCATTGCACGGCAGCAGGAAAGCGTTATCCTCAGATGCGTCCGGGAGGACGGACAGCCTTCAGTTACCCATTTCCGGCGTATTTCCGGAAATGACCGGTACAGTTTGCTCAGATTCCGCCTGGAAACAGGGCGCACCCACCAGATAAGAGTGCATATGGCGCATATAGGTCACCCTCTTGCAGGCGATGACCTCTACGGCGGCAGCAGGTCTGACATAAGCCGTCAGGCGCTCCATTGCTGCCAGCTTACTTTCAATGACCCAAAACTGGGTACTATTACGGCAGATTCTCCCTTGCCGGAGGACATCGCCGCACTATTATAATAAAGGAGTAATACTACTATGGAAAAAATTGCAAGCTTTCAGGTCGATCACACAAAATTCGGCGTGGGAATGTACATATCCCGTGTTGACGGCGACGTTGTGACCTATGACGTTCGCATGGTGAAGCCGAACGGCGGCACTTACATCTCAAACCCTTCGCTGCACACCATCGAGCATCTTTTCGCTACCTACGCAAGAAACAGCAGCATCGGTGACAAGATAATCTACGTTGGGCCTATGGGCTGCCGCACTGGTTTCTATCTGCTGACCCGTGACAGCGTTTCCGGTCAGGAGGCTATCGACCTGGTTCGCAGCGCTTATCAGTTCGTTGCGGACTTTGACGGTGAGATACCGGGCTGCACCGCTGTTGAGTGCGGAAACTACCTGGAGCATGACCTGGAAAGTGCTAAGAAGGACGTTCTGCCCCTGCTTGAGAAGCTGAAAGACTACACTCCTGAGATGCTGAATTATAGCTGGCATTTCTGATGAAATAATCGACCTGCGCTCCGGGGAAGTTGTGCATTGCTACAAAATCCCCGGAGCTTTTGCGGTTTATCGGCGTTTTTCATTGTAATTTGCGGCAAAAATGGTATAATTAATTGTATATGGATTTTAAGACTTATGGGAAAGGAGACAGCATTTTGGGCTTTTTCCGGAAATTATCCAGGGGTATCACCGGGCTGCTTGTAAGAGGCGGTCTGTGTACGGTGAAATTCATTGCCGCTATACTTCTGGGCGTTATAAAAAGTATCAAGTTCATCTTGTCAGAAATATGGGAACTCATCAAAGCGGTGGGCGGTATCCTCCTGTGGATACTGGGCGAGATAACCGAGTCCTTCCGCAGCCGTATCAAGGTTTCCAATGAGCTTACAAAAAATATCCGCATGGCGAAAAAAGAGGGCGGCAAGACCTACGCCGGCGCTATCGTCAGATTCGTGGGGTCGTTCCTTTTCGGTGAGGGCGGCGTTCTGTATACCGCTTTCAATTACATTCTGCCTATCGTCAGCGCTGCTTTCCTTATCGGCGTGGTCAAGCAGGGTTCGGGTCTGGAGTACGGTCTGGCTGTTGAGTTCAACGGCAAGGAGGTCGGCATCATCAATAACGAAGCCGATTTTGAAGCCGCTGAGCGTGAAGTCAACCAGCGTATCTCTTTCTCTGATGCGGAAGAACCTCTGGAGTTCACCGCTAAGTACTCATTGCGTATCATAAGCGATTCCGACCACTTCGTTTCCTCCAGTCAGCTTGCCAACGAGATGCTTGCCGCTTCTGATGAGGAACTTACCACCGCTTACGGTATCTACATGGACGGCAACTTCATCGGCGCTGTCAGAAACCGTGATATGGTTCAGGAGGCACTTATGGACAACCTGCTCAACTATAAAGTTGACGGTATTGTCCATGACGTTTCCTATGTCAATAAAATCGACTACGAGGAAGGCATCTACCTCCTCAGCAGTGTCCAGGACGAGCAGTCCATTATCGACCTGCTTACCTCCTCAAAGGAAAAGCAGAGCGTTTATGTTGTCCAGGAGGACGACAGCGCTGTTACTATATGCCAGAAGTTCGGCATGACACTGGATAAGTTCAACGAACTGAACCCCTCCGCTTCTGAGGCTGGCGGTATCCGCAAGGGTCTGATGCTCAACGTGGTGGAGACTGAAAGCTATATGCCCGTTCAGTACGTCCGTGAACTGGAAACTCTCTCCTTCCTGGACTATGAGACTGTAGAGGTGGAGACAAGCGCCCTGAATGTGGGCTATGAGGCAGTTCTTGTGAAGGGTGTCCGTGGCGAGAAGCACAGCAACGTGGAAATTACCTACGTTGACGGCATCGAGCGCTCACGGAGAATACTCAGCAGCAAGATCACCAAGCAGCCTGTCGTGGAGCAGATAGGTATCGGTACTTACTCAGCTAAGCCGGATTCGCCTAACTCCGTCCTGAACGGCGATGCTCTCCACGGTACAGGTGAATTCGGCTGGCCTGTTGACGGCGGCTGGATAAGCGATACATTTATATCCGACCGTAACCACAAGGGTCTTGACATCGCTGCCGCAAGCGGTACTAATATCTACGCTGCCGGTGAGGGTGTTGTAGTATCCGCAGGCTGGAATTCCGGCGGTTACGGAAATGTTGTTATGATAGACCACTTAAACGGCTATCAGACAGTATACGGTCATATGAGCTATGTTGTGGCTGTCGAGGGGCAGACCGTCACTAAGGGTCAGCTTATAGGACTGGTGGGCAGTACCGGCGATTCTACAGGTCCACACTGCCATTTTGAGGTGCGCTACGAGGGTGTATGCAATGACCCGGCTTCGTACCTGAATACCGAAGAAAAAGAAGAAAAAGATTGATGTAGGATCATTATTGGGGGACTTTTGGTATGGACAATGAATTCTCAAAAAACAGGGCGATGCTTAACAGGTGCAATAAGATGTACACACGGCTTGCGATAGCTTACGCTTTCGTATTGCTTGTGTTTCCGCTGGCTTCGCTGATGATAGCCTTTGCTACCATCATCTCGCATGACTCCATATTCCTTATCATTGACTCTATCGTTATGTTTCCGCCGATGATATGGTTTGCATGGAAAGCTGTGTACGCCAAGCGTGACCTGCCTGCTATGGGCATAATCGCTTTCATGGTGATAAACCAGATAATTCTGGGCGTGTCCCGGCACTACGTCAGCGGAAAGTGGATGAACGGACTTTGGACGTTCAAGTCGGTGGAGTATTGCTTCTGGATAAATCTGGGAGTGGGAATTGCTGCAACTGTTATCGCTTCGCTGAATCTTGCTACGAATATTAAGTATCACTGGCTGGAGGAACAGTACGGTTTTCCGCATTTCAACGAGCGTTTCCAGCAGCAGTGCGACGATAAGCAGCAAAGGGAGATACTCGACCAGTTCCAGCAGGAAGTGAACCGCCTGAAAAAGACTGCTACCGACGAAATGCCGGAACTTGGCACGGCGCAGGGCGAGCTTGAGAAATACGTTCCTGTCCATATCCCAAGCAATATGCAGGGGATAGGCGGCAAAGATGATACTGACAGCGATAATGTTCAGCCGCCGCAATAATTACGGAGAGTTGAGAGGAAAATGACTAAACAAACAGACAAAAACAATGATACTAAAGGTGGATTCGGTTCAAAAATAGGATTCATACTTGCGGCTGCCGGTTCGGCGGTCGGACTGGGAAATATCTGGCGTTTCCCATACTTAGCGGCGAAATACGGCGGCGGATTCTTTCTGCTGGTGTACCTTATCTTCGCTGTGACATTCGGTTTTGCGCTGATGATAACGGAAATAGCTATCGGCAGGCGCACCGGAAAGAGCGTCATCGGCGCTTACAGGGACGTTCACCCGAAATTCGGCGCATTGGGCTGGCTGGCAATGCTTATCCCGGCGCTTATCCTGCCGTACTACTGCGTTATCGGCGGCTGGGTACTTAAATATATGTGTACATTCATCACCGGGCAGGGCGCAGATGCGGCTGAAAAGCTGTACGCACCAGCCGGGGGAGGCGAGGCGACACTCACTTTCTTCGAGCATTTCATCGGCATGATAGGTCAGCCGGTGGTGTTTTTCCTGGTGTACGTTGCTATAAATGCACTGGTAGTAATGCTGGGCGTTGAGAAGGGCATCGAAAAGGTGAGCAAGTTCCTGATGCCGGTGCTTCTGGTACTTATTATCGGAATATCCATATATACTCTGACCATGGACGGCGCTATGGCAGGTCTGAAGTACTACGTTCTGCCGGATTTCTCCGACTTCAGTGCCGGAAAGCTGTTCAAGACAGTTGCGGCTGCGGTGGGTCAGCTTTTCTACTCCATGTCTATAGCTATGGGTATTATGATAACCTACGGCTCATATATGCGCAAGGAGGACTCTCTGGAAGGCTCAGTCCGCCAGATAGAGATATTTGATACAGCCGTTGCATTTCTGGCAGGACTTATTATAGTACCCGGAGTATTCGTATTCTCCGGCGGCGAATCAGGCTCTCTCCAGGCAGGCCCGTCGCTTATGTTCATCACTCTGCCGAAGGTGTTCCAGGCGATGCCGGCAGGTCAGTTCATCGGCGCTGCATTCTTTGTACTGGTCGCACTGGCTGCCTTGACTTCCTCCATATCCCTTATGGAGACTGTAACAGCGGTAGTCATGGAAAAGTTCAGCATGGACAGAAAAAAGGCAGCCTGCGTGGTATTCGTGTTCACGGTACTCCTGGGACTTGTATCCGTTTTCGGCTTCAATATCTGGGCTGACGTGACTGTATTCGGTATGGACTTCCTGACATTCTTCGACACCATTACCAATAACATCATGATGCCGATACTTGCACTGCTTACCTGCGTACTCGTCGGCTACGTTGTGGGTACTTCCTACGTTGAGGAGGAGGCAGAGCGTGAGGGGCAGAAGTTCCACTCGAAGCTTATGTTCAAGGTGATGATAAAGTTCATATGCCCTGTGTGTATGGTCATTATCCTCATAACTCCATTTGTTACTGAGCTTTAATAACCGCACTATTTCCGGGACGGCGTACTTTTGCTGTCCCGGAAACTTTTTTATAATGCGTAATTCGTAATGCGTAATGCGTAATTAAGGTGTTCGCTTCGCTCACGGATTTTAAATAATATAGAATAACTGTCAATATATTTAAAATATATCGCCGTAAGGCGATACCATAATTACGCATTACGAACTACGCATTACGAATTAAAAACTCCCTGAAAACAGTATCAAGGCAGCAATAGTGAAAATGTACAAAAACTTAAAAGAACTATTGGCAAGGTTCTACGGGAATTTAGAAAATATTTTCCGGTAACTATTGACTTATTCTGCTGTATGTGGTATAATGTTCATGTTGAGTGCGACAGACGCACTGACTGCAAAAGATATGCGAGGAAGCGGAAGGTTGCTGGCGGTATGTCAGGTAATTTCCGTGGAGTATGTCCGATTTCAAACCGGGCGATTGGGATAGGTGAACACAGTTTGTGGTGAATTGAGGTGCAGCTTGCGTATGCACTTGCTATACCCTCTTTGTGTCTCTATGTGACCAACAGCCCCGGAAAATATTTAGTTTTTCCGGGTTTTTTAATAAGAAAAGGCACGATACACACGGCAGCGTGTGAATTCCCGATTAACGTCCCCCAAAATTTACAAGGAGGCGAAAATTATGGCAGTCAACGAAAAAATCAGATTCAAGATCAAGGGCTACGATCACGCTACTGTTGATATTGCAGCAGCTAAGATCGTTGAGGCAGCTAAGAGAAGCGGTGCAAGAGTTTCAGGACCTATCCCGCTCCCTACTGACAAGGAGATCGTTACTATCCTCCGTGCTACTCACAAGTACAAGGATAGCCGTGAGCAGTTCGAGATGAGAACTCACAAGAGACTTATCGACGTTCTTCGTCCTACAGACAAGACTACTGCTGCTCTTGAAAAGCTTGAGATCCCCGCTGGTGTAGACGTTGTTATGGAGGTCAAGTAAGACCGCTTTTCTACCAGGCAGATCCGTTTGGGAAACGGTATGGCGGTGAATCCGCCGGTCAAGTTGATACATCATCAACCAATAACCTTACAGGAGGAATTGAAAATGCAGAAAGGCATTATCGGCAAGAAGGTCGGCATGACTCAGATCTTCGATGAAACAGGTAAAGTTATCCCTGTTACTGTTGTTGAAGCTGGTCCCTGCGTCGTTGTACAGAAGAAAACTGTAGAGAACGACGGTTACGCAGCACTTCAGCTGGGCTACGGCGATGCTAAGGCTCAGAGAGTGAACAAGCCTATGAAGGGTCACTTCGACAAGGCAGACGTTGGTTACAAGAAGACTCTCAGGGAGTTCAGATTCGATGACTGCGACGCTCTCAGCGTTGGCGACATCGTAAAGGCTGATACTTTTGCAGTTGGCGACGCAGTTGACGTTGTCGGCACAAGCAAGGGTAAGGGCTTCGCTGGTGCTATCAAGCGTCACAACCAGCACAGACTCAAGGAAACTCACGGTACAGGTCCTGTTCACAGACAGGCAGGCTCCATGGGCGCTTGCTCCTCACCTTCAAGAATCTACAAGGGTAAGGGCATGGCTGGTCACATGGGCGCTGAGCAGGTAACAGTTCAGAACCTTGAGATCGTAAAGATCGATACAGAAAATAACCTCATCGCTATAAAGGGCGCTGTTCCCGGTCCTAAGGGCGGCATCGTTTATATCGTTGACAGCGTTAAGGCTTAAGGAAGGAGGAAGCGGATATGTCTACTATTTCAGTATTTGATATGAGCGGTAAGCAGGTCTCAGAGACTGAGCTTAACGACGCAGTATTCGGAATTACTCCCAACGAGGCTGTAATGCACGCTATGGTAGTTAATTACCTCGCTAACCAGAGACAGGGTACACAGTCCACACTTACAAGAACAGAAGTAAGCGGCGGCGGAAGAAAGCCCTGGAGACAGAAGGGTACAGGTCACGCAAGACAGGGTTCAACAAGAGCTCCTCAGTGGTATCACGGCGGTGTTGCTCTCGGACCTAAGCCCAGAGATTACAGATACTCACTTAACAAGAAGGTAAGAAGACTGGCTATGAAGTCTGCTCTTTCTACTAAGGTTCTTGATAATAATATGATCGTTCTCGATTCACTGGCACTGGAGACTTACAGAACAAAGACTATCGTTGAGATGCTCTCTGCTCTGGGCGTTGAAGGCAAGGCTCTCATCGTTACTGCTGAGGCTGATGCAAAGGTGATCAAGAGCGCTGCAAACATCCCCGGCGTAAAGACCGCCGCTGTTAACACTCTCAACGTTTACGACATTCTCAACTACGACAAGTTCATCGTTGTTAAGAACGCCGTTGGAAAGATAGAGGAGGTTTACGCATGATGAAAGCTCCGCAGGATATCATCTTAAAGCCTGTTATCACTGAGAGATCTATGGATAATCTCCAGGCAGGCAAGTATACATTCAAGGTTGCCAATGACGCTAACAAGTCTGAGATCAAGAAGGCTGTTGAGACACTGTTCGGTGTTGAAGTAGCTAAGGTAAATACCATCTCTGTCAAGGGCAAGGTAAAGCGTGTAGGCAGATACGTTGGCACTACTTCCTCTTGGAAGAAGGCTATCGTTACTCTCACAGCAGACTCCAAGGCAATCGAGTTCTTTGAGGGTATGTTCTGATCTTACTGAGTAGGATCAAAGTATGGGACTTATGCTCCCGCCAAAAATGCATTAAAGGAGAAAAGATTTATGGCTATCAAGACATATAAGCCTACGACTCCATCGAGACGTCAGATGACTGTTACTGACTACTCGATCCTGTCAAAGGTTGAGCCTGAGAAGTCTCTTCTTGAGCCTCTGAAGAAGAAGTCAGGAAGAAACAGCTACGGCAGAATCACCG
>CAMOEP010000011.1 GCA_946612185.1 uncultured Ruminococcus sp. | reverse complement strand
GAGGGGCAGATGTGCCGCAAAGCCGTCAGGCGGTCTTTGTGCGGTGTTGCCTTTACAGTCACTTGGAATATAATGCTAAAGTCGTTTCTGCGGAGATGATCGCAAGGGTGCTTGACGGTGAGACTTTAGAGCAGACGAAAGCTCCTGCGGAAACTGTCGAGCCTGCACCTGAGAAGAAGTCAACGAGGAAGAAGTCGGCAAGTAAAAAGCCTGCGGCAAAAAAGACATCGGACAAGAAAACTGCAAACACGAAGTCCACGGCAAAAACAACAGATGAGCCTGCACCGAAAAGGGCAGGCGGTAGAAAAGCGATACACCTCCAGCTACGGGCAAATCGCAAACATCAACATTATAAAAATAATGTCGAAAAATCAATAGCGAGAAAAAGAGAACGAAAAAGAGCGATTTTGGTAGAAAAAACGGTAGAAATTTCTGGTAGAAGTCAATTATATGATTTCACGGGAACTTCTCAAAAGCTGTATTACCGAAAGAAAAAGCGTGTAAGACGAAAAAGTTAATATAATGCGCTGGACTTTGAGCCGATTTTATGGTATAATGCACATATCACCCTAAAACATATCAAACAGGAGGCAGAAATGGACGATACAGAGTACAAAGTATTGATGATAGACGATGACGAACTGATAGCACGCTCGACGGCAGAGTATTTCAATATCTTAGGACTAAAGACGGCATACGTCACAAGCTACGATGAGGCGGTCAGGTTTCTTGACACGGACAATGTCTCGCTTCTTCTGCTTGACATAAACCTGGGCGACCGGTCAGGCTTTGACCTTTGCAAAAAAATCCGGGAGAACTACGATATGCCCATACTTTTCATAAGCGCCCGCACAAGCGACGATGATGTTATCATAGCGCTGAACATCGGCGGCGATGACTACATCAAAAAGCCCTACACCCTGGGTGTCCTTTTTGCTAAAGTAAAGGCGATACTTGGCAGGTACGAAAAGGCAAAGGAAGCGGCATGGCTTGCGGCAGAAAGTACGCAGGAAAAAGTTGTTCCGGCGGTCGGCAGCAGGATATATTTCCGTGAGGGCGTGTATCTTGATACCGCAATGCATAAGCTGATGATATGCGGCAGGCAGGAGGAGTTCCGGGCGATGGAGTATAAGCTTCTCACCTATCTGCTGGACAATTCCGGCAGAGTGGTGACTAAAGAGGAACTTCTCAAAAACGTCTGGGAGGACGAATATATTGGCGACGGCACGATCTCCGTACATATCAGGCATATCAGGGAGAAGATAGAGTCCGACCTTAAAAACCCTGCTATCATCAAAACAGTCTGGGGCGTTGGATATGTGGTGGAACAGGATGCTTTCAGGTACGGTGAAGGCTCATGAAAAGCTACATAAGAGTTACTTTTCTGACGGCGGCGGTATTTCTTGCGGGCATCATTCTGTTCGCCGCCCTGACCTCACGGACTGTTCCGCAGGACACCTCCCGGCAGACCATAACTGCACTGAACGACATCGCAAGGACTGCCGAAGAAAGCCGCCGTGAACTCAAAGTACTCGCTGATATCGGCTATACCGGCGATTTTGTCATACTTGATATGACCGACAATGTGCTGTATTCAAGCACTGATCCGCATGATAAACTGACGGTGGAAACGGCAATACAGAAACGCTATCCGTATCAGTACCTTAAAGACGACAGCGGAGTCTGGGGGTGCGTTATCATGACAGACGACGGGCTGGACGGTCTGAGGGCGCTGCGGTGTCGGTTTATAGCCGGAATGAGTATCGGGGCTGTGCTGATACTCATGGGCATGGCAGGCTTCGGGGTGTACCTTAACAGGAACGTTATCACGCCATTCCGGAAAATGCAGGATTTCGCCGGAAAAGTGGCTGAGGGCAGACTTGACAAGCCCCTTGAAATGGACAGGGACAACCTGTTCGGTGCGTTCTCGGAAAGCTTCGACATAATGCGTGAGGAACTTGCCGCCTCGAAACAGCGTGAACTTGAATTGCAGAAGAAAGAACGTGAACTGGTCGCCTCGCTGAGTCACGACCTGAAAACACCCGTTACAGGTATCAAGCTGGCAGCGGAACTTTTGCAGATGCGCATGGAGGTCAAGGCGGAAACTTCCGGTGAGGACATCGTTTTTGACAGGGACGAGGTAAGCAGTATGAACGAGGGCGTGAATGGTATCTTGCAGAAATCGGAGCAGATAAATGCCCTTGTAAATGACCTGTTCACGTCGGCGCTTGACGACCTGGGAGAATTCAAGGTAAGCTGCCGTGACGAGGATTCAGCCGTACTAACCGAGATAGTTAAAAGTTGTGACGATAAACATTATGCAGTCATAGGCAAGCTGCCGCAGGTAATTATCAACATTGACCGTCAGCGTATGGCGCAGGTCATCGGGAACATCATCACCAATTCCTACAAGTACGCAGATACGCCGATAGATGTAAGTTTTTCCCTGTCGGAGGGATTTCTTGAAATGCGTCTGCATGACCGTGGTCAGGGCGTTCCGCCCGATGAGATAGAACTAATCACCAACAAATTCTATCGGGGCAGGGCGTGGGCAGAAAGCGGTACAGATGGCAATGGACTTGGGCTGTATATTGCCAAAACGCTAATGAGGAAGATGCAAGGCGACCTGACCGCTGAAAGCAGCGGAGGGCTTGCGATCACGCTTATCATACCGCTTAGCTGAGCTATTTAAGAAAAATTTATACTCTCCTTACGGAAAATAGGGAAAAATATTCAAAATACATTCAAATTACACACAAACCTGAGAGAGTGAAAAATCATATCCGGAAATTGTTCTATTTGTCCGTATATTAGGAAAAATATGAAGAATACAAAAAAATAAAGCCCCCGGTCGAGCCGGAGGCTAAAAACTAATATTGAGATGTAAATTCGAGTTGAAATTGTGAATAAAGTAGAAGATATTTTGTAATTAATAAAGTATCTATTGACACTATAATAAAATACTGTATAATATAAATATAGCCTTGCTATTGTTTAAATTGCTGTAAGGGGGAGATATGTATGTATGATGTTATTGATGTTTGCAGGCACGTTATAAATTATAGTAATGAAAAAGGATATGGCATTTCTAATCTAAAATTGCAGAAGCTTCTATATTTCATACAGGCTTTTTATTTGATTTCTGGTGACGGAGAGCCTTGTTTCAAGGAAGAAATTGAAGCTTGGGACTTCGGTCCTGTTGTACCGAGAGCTTATCGTGAATATAGAATATGCGGAAGTTCTTTAATACCTACAATAAAGTCTTATTCTAAAATCCAATCTGAAAACGGTAAATTGAAACTACGTATTTGTAAATATAATGATGATGTAATTTTAGATGATGATAAAGAACTGATAAATAGCGTCGTAGATAAATTCAAGTTGTACAGTGCAAGTGAGCTTGTGCAATTAACTCACAATCAAAAGCCATGGAAAGACGCTTATTATTCTGAAGGAAGAAATAGTACAATTTCGCTTGAAGCTATCAGGAGTTATTTTAATGAGTAATGAACAAGATAGATTATTGAAAAATGATGATGACGAAATAAGTAATAGTATTTCTACTAAAAATGATATTTTACATTCAAGCGAGGAAGCTATTAACAGAATATGCGAATCAGTAAATAAGCCTGATTATGACCCTAAAGAAACAATCCGACTTATTAAGGAATACAATGACTCTAATGAAACACTTGATAGAATACTTTATTCACAAATAAGTGTATGTATTTTTAGTTTCTCTGATGAGGATTGCGACACATATACCTCAAATTTAAGGACATTTATTGAGGAAGCATTAAATGAAGAAAAAGATCCCAGCATTCTGAAGATATTCATTCGTTTTTTTGATCATTCTGAACTTGCGTTAAGGCAAAGAAATGTTTTGCGATTTGAAAGAATTGAAGAAATGTATAATAGTCTATCAAAATTAGAAGAAACCCTTGATAAAAGCCGAAAGCAAAGAGAGACTGAATATAAATCAATAGACGCTAAAATTGAATCATCACGAAAAAAGATAAAGAAAACAGAAAAAGAGGTTAATGAATCAATAAAAAACACACTAAGAGACTACATTTCTATCTTCGGTGTGTTTTCGGCTATCATAATAACGTTTGTTGGCGGTTTATCGTTCACCAGTAGTGTATTAGAAAGCATGGCGATCGTAAGCAAATATAGACTGATTTTTGTTATATGCCTACTTTCTTTTACTGTTTTCAATGTGATTTACTACCTTATGGAAGTTATATTGAGAATAAGCAAGATAACTATAAAGAAAGAAGTTTACTGTTGCATAACAAAGCGAAAACTAAATATTCCAACTCTTTTCAACATGACAATTGTGATAATTTTATCATTAGATACTGTGTTCTGGTTAATAAGTAAATGGTAATAGTTAATCCCCATGCCGAAAACGGCTGGTTAATTATACCAGCATAAAACAACAGGGGTCTCCTGCCTGAGCAGCGAGACCCTTAATTTTATGTTCAGAAATTTCTAACAATTCTGAATTTTGTTCAGAAAATATTAAACCATTTCAGAAATGGCTGAAATTGTTACACCTTATGCAGCTCGCCCTCCCAGGTTGTGCCGTCGATAGTGAGGCGAACCGTCTTTGTGGACGGCTCAGTGGTGAAGCCATTGCAGCCAGACTCCTTTATAAGTTTGGGATAGTCCACATAGCACTCGTCAAGATCGGAGTTTCCACTAATACCGGGGACGCTGCCGGTGCTGGACTTCTGCCACATACCGTAACTGCCGGAGTAGCTGGGCTTGCTGACACCGTAGTGCGCCACCCAGACTGCATAGCGATTGCGGACGCTCTCAGACACATAGGCGCTCAGCGGACTGGCAGACATATACAGTCCCACCCAGTAGCCAGCGCTCTCCACCTTGTCAAGGAACGCCTTGATTATAGCTGTAACCGCCGCCTTACCCAGACTGAGCGTGCGCTGCTCCTCGATATCAAGGTAGATCGGGTACTCAAAGCGCTTGCCTGCGATCACTTTCAGGCAGGTTTCTGCCTCTTTCTGCGCCTCCTCAACGGTAGTAGCGTAGCTGTACCAGTACGCACCGCAGGGAATATTATTGTCCTTACAGCCCTCATAATTGGACTGAAACCTCTCATCTTCCTGGCTCAGCTCCTTGCCGTAGCCTGCACGGATAATAGCAAAATCCGCCGTCACCGCAGACCAGTCAATATCGCCCTGCCACTCAGATACATCTATTCCATACTTAACCATAATTCTCCTCCAAAAGTCCCGAAAAATCGTGTGAATAATAGTCCTCGTCGAAGCCGTGATGAACCTGTACTTCATTGTATGCCGGCTCGATGATTTTGGTGATCTCAGTGTCCATTTTCTTCCTCCTTAATGACAGTATTCTCAAACTTCTTGTACGCATCAAGATACCATTCCTGCTTGTCACCGTTGTAGGTGAGTTCGTAGTACATACCGTCAGGCAGAGTGCTTGAAAGCAGATACTTCCAGTTCTGGAGCGCCTTGCACTTCCAGACGGTGTACACCTCAAAAACCGGCTCTACGTCGGACTTGTCAAGGTGAGCCACGATATAGTCCCTGACGATTTTAAGCGCTTTTTTGTCCATAGTTCATTTCTCCTTAATCATTGAGACATTTTCAAGCGGAACAGTGTATATTTTACCCTCCATAAACACAACGGCGCATGGTGCGCCGTACATTCTGCGTTCACGGAGAAAAAGTGCGGGTCTGCTCTTGGGCATTTCTTTTCCCACAAAATGCGCTGCAATTTTCTCAGCCTGTAACGGAGATACAAGACATTCACCCTGATTCCTGATAAAATGAGAGATGTCGGGATCCTCGCTGTCGAGGTACTTCACATAGTCGATATAGTCTTCCGCCTGGTGTTCTAAAAGACTATTGATTTCTTCCCAAAACTTCGCTGTGCTAAGTCCTGAAATTTTTTCACGGTTAGTCATTATTGTCCTCCTTGTCTTTAAGCTGTTTAAGCACATCGAGCAGTTTTTTCGGCAGCGGAATCCCGATAGCACCGCAGTTTTCGAGAATCGAGATGCCCTCATTGGCTATGTAAAATCCGATCACCGCAGACCTGCACACCGCACCGCCGCCGAGAATGTGAACATCGAGCAGGTGTCCCACCGCCACAAGCAGGAGAATAAGCACCTTTTTGGCAATGCCCTTGAAGCCCACCTCGGAACTCAGACGATGCTCCACGCAAGCCACGATCACGCCTGTGATATAGTCAATAGTCATAAAGGCGATGAGAGCGTACAGAAAGCCGTCCGCCTGCCCCCAGAGGAAGCCACAAACGCCACATACTGCCGCTGAAATGATGTTGATAACTTTGTCCATCACATCACCTCCTCGCCCTCTGTCTCAGTCATATCAGCCGCAGATTCGGTCAGACTTGCGACACTCCTTGCACTGATTCCTGCCGCCTGCTCAAGAGCGACGATGCGTGCCACAAGTTCGTCATAGCTTGGGCGATATGGCACATATTCCTGCGACACGTCCCAGGCGGATATATCACAAATCATGGGCTTTATTACGATAGTTTGTGCTGGGCAGTTTGAGTAGACCGTAAAAACAATCCTGATTCTTGTGACACTGTCCGGGACTGTAAACACAGTACCGCCCTGCTCGTTGGCAGCCAGTGTGGAGAATCCTGACGTTGTATTTTGCAACACCATTCTCCAGGTGGCTGTGCTTCCACCAGCCGGTGACCCCGACAAAATCAGCGATTTGCCCCTGAAACTTTCGGGCACGACCACGCTCGGAAGCAGTTCCAACTGCGCATTTGATGTGATATTATCCGGAATTTCGGCGGTTATCGTGCCGTCAGTGTCCACCGTAAAAACAACGCCATTGACCGTCTGCGAACTACACGATGTTTGCAGACGGTTTTTAGCCCCGGAGTCAATCAGGTCGGCGATAGCCGCCCGGTCAACGTCCAGAACCGCCTGCACCGCCGTCGAAATCGGCTTGTCAGCGTCACTTGTGTTATCCACGTTGCCCAGCCCTACCTGCTCTTTCGTAGTCTGGTGTGGGTTGCTGGTGTCGGCAGCGTGACCGGCGATAGCAGCGTCGATGCTGTCGAAATTCTGGTTCAGCGGCGTATTGTCCACCGGATCAGCGTCGCCGGGCTTGATAAAATGGTAGTTAGTTGTCTCAGTTGCCATGATTTTTCGTCTCCTTCCAGGTAAATTGCCGTATTTCTGCCCAGGTGTAAGTCCGGGCAGACTTCCAGTCCGGCAGAGCTTTCAGCTTAGTTTTCTTCAGCTCCTCCTGCAATGCCTTCCGCTGCTTGTCCTCCACGGAGCTGCCGGAGGACACCGTTCCGGCAAGGAGCGACGGGCGAACCCAGGAATTTTTCAGGTTCCCAAGTGTCATTCGCAGCACGTCGCCGGTCAGCTCATCACGCTGTTCTGCAACGATTTTTTGAACCGTGTCGATATCCAGTTCCGGGCAGTAGATACTTCCACTATCGCCGTAGTGGTAGTCCTGCAAGCACATAAATTCTGCATAGCGTGGATCATTTTTGAGATTCGCAAGTGTCAGCTCATACGTTACTTTCGGATAATCACTCGCAAAAAACAGTGTTTCCACGTCATGTACCAGGCTGTCAAAAGCCGTGTCAAATTCGCTGTAAGTAAACGATACCGCCCGCTGCCGTGGGTGATGCACTGCCCAGTCAACGCCAGTCCAGCAGATAGCGTACTCGTTTCCATAGTTATCCCGCCCGTGAAGTTCCGTGCAGAAGTCGGTATAGTCGATAGTCTGGGAAATTTCGGTCATGTCAAGGCTGTACCGCAGGCGGAAAGTGTTGTCCTTGGCGTACTGCATACGGGTGCAGACCGAGAAATAAAAGTTATCCCGGTACAGTTCGCCGCCGTACCTGTTCAGCAGGCAGTTGTCAGCGCCGACGATCGCCGCCCAGAGTGAGCAGTTCACAAGCTCTGTCTCTCCGGCGTTTGTGGTGATATCGCTGTACCCCTCGAACGTGTACGGCTCAAGCCCCTCGGAGAAGAACGGCTCGTCCACGCTCGAAAATGCAAAGTCGATGAAATCCGAAGCGTCACCGCCGGAGAACGTCGCCTGACGTATCATCTGTGCCGCCATGTCTGTTGAAATGTGGGTTGCGTGAATGCTGATAGTACGCTCTGAGCCGCTGATTTTCGGCTGATATTTGTCTATGCGGAAAAGCTGACCTCTGACCTTGATGATGTTCTCCGGCAGGAGATACTTCCATTTTCCCCACCCATCGAGGGGGTGAGTCAGCTCCACGTCCCACCGGTCATCGTCGTGCCAGGACGTGCAGGAGATAGGGTCGAGGACAGCCAGTCCGTTGGACTTGAAGCCGGTTTGCGGTTCGTGGAGGTCATAGACGTGTATCTGCGATTTGCGATGCAGCGCCCAGATGTCAACACCACGAATATCCGGGAGCAAGCCGTGAAACGGAAAGCCATTATTCATCTTCGGGCCGATGCGCCACATCATCGCCGGAAACGGCGGATTCACGGCATTTTCCGACAGTTCCGGGAAGTAATCAGTTGTAGGGTAGCCGTCCTCGCCCATGTACCACGCAGGATACAGAAAATCACCTGTTCCAGCGTTTGAGTAAAACTGTTCGTTTACACGGTCATACAGTCCGGCGTGACCGTTTTCTACCGCCGGGACAAAGTCCCTGACAAGTGTGCCGCTTTCCCAGATTTTTGCGTAAAATAGCCGTGTAGAGGGCAGAATACTATTAGGGACATTGTTGTAATCAGCAGCAAAGATGTATAAAGGACAGTCCATAGTAAAACTGCTGACCGGCAGTGTTCTAACCGCTGTGCCGTTGATTTTGAGGTCTGCCCCGATCATGCTGACCGTGTAATCGCTACCCTGTGAAAACGAAATAGAATTGTACTGAATATCGCCTGTGCCTTTTCTCGAAAGAATCTCGCTCCAAGATCGTATGCCGAAAATTTGCATGAGCGATGAATCGGCAGTTATCGCACCTATCAAATGCCCCCACCCTGACAGATCACCCACACGCTGAAATTTTATTTCAAAATCGACATTACTATTGGGGTATATCCCAGTGTTAATGTATTGTGTGCCGGTGGATTCGATGTAGTCAAGCATCCTCATGACGCATCACCCACATAAAATCCGATAGACCGCAGATAGTCAGCATCCTGGAGCTGCTCCTCAGTGCAGTCCACCCACTGTGCGCCTGAACCAGCGTAAACTCCACGTTTCGCCGGTGAGTTTATCAGGCTCATGCCACAGTAAAAATTTAAAGAAATCTGCGTAAAATCGCCCTCGAAAAAGCAATATCGCAACTGCATAAAGTTTGAGTATGATCCGGAAGCCGGGTCGAGCTTTCCAGCGCCGGTAAACCTCGCTTTGCAGTTGCTTAAATACAGCGTATTTCCCATAGACTGCTGAAAAAACGTACCGCCAGCCAGATGCACCGTAAAACCGCACCCCAGTGGGGTTTCAGCAGTTTCGTCCTCGCAAAATGTCATTGATCTGGCGACCATAGCGTCGGCATTTTGCACGCCATTAAACTCTGACTGTTTCCAGATCATACCGCTGGTACCGGTGATAACCGGCTTATCCGCCGTAAAATCGGCAATATTTAGCTTTGTGACTGTAGCAACGTTATTAAAATAAAACAGCGGTCTGCTGATTATGGACGGATTTGCGATCGTCGTGCCGTTGCCAATGATTTTAGCGCACGCCACCGTCACTGTCGGCGCTCCTGCCGGGGCGATCTGGTTCATGTCCCAGACTGCACTTTCCGGGCAGACCACCTCAGCCCCGGACGTGGCGCAGGCGGTCAGAAATTCATCAAACGTTGTTACCTGTATTTCAGACATTTTACAGCCACCTCTCTTTCACGTTGATGCTTGCAGCGGAAATTGCTCCGGTGTGTTTTATGTAGTTTGTGCCAACATGAAGCAGCGGAAATTCACCGAAACTGTGCTGAGTAATGGAGATTTTGTCGCTGCCGGAAACGTAGTACACCACCTGCGCCTCGCAGTCCACGATGACTTCCACGCCCTGCACTTCCGCCGGAAGTTCCACCCGGAATTGCTCGTTGTTGGTGTATATGGACACTTCCGCCCCCGTTGCCGTGAACCTGATCTCCGGCTCTGCGAACACTGTTCCGGCGTTCTCGACTGCGGTGTTCACCGTGGCGGAGGTTATGTCCTGGACGGTGGGTTCAACAGCGTGTGCAAATGGCAGGAGTGTGAAATTCAGGGGAATTTCCGCCATATCCAGCGCCACGGGTTCAGGAACGAGGGGAGCTGCGTAGGCGTTCAGGTATTCCTCCGGTGCGGAGGAGAGCCAGAGCCGTCCGAAGCCGGAAACTGCCCGGTAAAGTTCCCGGACAACCGCCGGAGAAGTGTCCGGGATAGCGGCAAAAATGGTAAGCTGAGCGTTTTCGTAGGCAGACCCCTGCTGCAAAAGGTTTGTGTGACCTCCTGCAAGCTTGTACTCGCTGACTTCCTTGCCCCAGGTGGGGCGGACTACCGGCTTTGTGACCAGAATTCCGCTTTCCTGGGAGTTAAAATCGCCAAAAATGAAGTAACTCATTTTCTCATCCCCTTTCCTATAAATCTCTTTTATCGTTAAACTATGTTCCAGTACAAATATGGTTGAGCGACGGCAAAAGTACCGCTTCTATCAGAGTAAGCGAGTTAACGAGCGCCAACGTGAGAAGCGGTCAAGCTGGCTTCAGCTTGTCCTCAGCCCCTTTCCGTTATAGATGATCCTCTCAGCATTTGCCAGGTCTTCGGCAAGTTTGTAAACGTCGTATCCGCCGGAGACTTGTGCGGTGATGTAGTTAGTTATTACGGTACTTCCGCCGTTCTGCTCCGGCGAAATGATAGTGTTTCTTGCACTGTCCGTAAGCGGAGTTACCCGGATACCGCCGTTTATTATCTCCAGCAGTTCCGGGCCTGCCTCCGCCACGATTCCACGCTGATTGATGTAGCCGCCAGCGGCGTTGTGGGGGATATAGTCTCCGCTCTTGTAGTACGCTGCATCAGCGGCGCTGTTGATCGAGTTGAAGCTGTTCACAGCAATGTCATAGACCTCACTTGACAGCATCGCATTTCCCAGAGCATCGACGGCACAGTTCGCCAGAATATCGCCGAGTTCAATGCCTGTCAGTTTCATAAAATCTTTAAGTGCCTGAGTGTTGAAACTGTCGATTTTGGAAAGTTCACCTACTATTCCTGTCTTAGCCAGTTCCGCACCGGAAACGCCCTCAGAAACGAGTTTCTGAGCCATGTTATTTATGGACTCATAGGCAGAGGACTCCACGCCCTTGATGCCTTTTTTCTGCTCTGTTTCGTACTGCCGGACAGCTTCACCGGACTTTGCCTTAAAGTCATTCAGCAGTTCCGTGTGGCTTTTCTCCGAGGTGTCAAGCATATTCCGGTCAAAGTCGTCGATACTGCCGTAGTAGCGTTCTGCGAGAGTGTAGCGCTCGTTATAGAACGCCTCCTCAGCTTTTTCGTACTGCTCGATAACGTAGTTGTTCTGCTGGATCTGGCGGTCAATCTGTCTGTTGGACTCCTGCGCTGTGTCGATGTTCTGAACGGCAGCACTAAGCCGTGTAAGGTCTGCCTGACCCACCCACTGTTCCCAGTCGCCCAGGTTTCTGGGGTCGAATTCACCGAAGTCCGCCCAGCTCTTGTGAGCGTCCTCGACCTTCTGACGGGTGCGGCGGTAAATATCATTAATTAACTGCTGGTTTTCGGTAACAATATCCTCATTCTGCATATACTCAGCGGCTTTATTGCGGTTCTGCAAAAGCGCCTCGGAATAGGTATCAGCATAAGCGCCCTGGAAAACCTGCGCCCTTTGTTTGCGGATAGTGTCCTCGATAGCGGTCTGTAACTCCTGGTACTTCTGAATCTGTCCGTCCACAAGTTCAATTTCGATGCCGGTTGCCTGAGAAAGTTCCTCGGTGATGTACTTCACCCGGTCTTCGTATCCGGATTTCACCTTGCCGTTCTCGTCAACCAGGTTCTGAAGCTGGTCATAAAGGTTCTGGGTCTTGTAAACGTCCGCAAGGTCGGTCACGACCTGCTCAGATGCCGTCTTTTTCAGATCCGTCATTTTATCGCTGTCTTTCTGAATACTCTCAGCAAGGTCATTGGCAGGCTTAGTGGCATCGTCGAAAATTTTCTGCATTTTCAGTTCACGAAGCTCATCTGTGACACCTGTCAAACCGGCTATTACTCCCACCGTTTTGCCCAGTATATCAAACAATGTACCGGCAACTGCGGCAGTATTTTTCGTAACTTCTGCAAGTAAAGATACCGCCGGAGCGCCACGCTGTTTCACAACATTCCAGAACGTCGGCAACATATCAGTCCCTTTTTTAATCAGGTCAACAGCCGGTTTTGCCGCTGGCATCAGCTTTTCAGTTACCAGGCTTTTCGCCTTTGGTATCAGATCTATAGCACCTTTTAAGCCCTTTGCACCGACTTCAAAAACATCTTTCAGCACCTTCTGAGCGTCCGGGACTTTGCTTGTAAGGTACTGCACGCCCTCACGGAGAACCGGGTTCAGTTCGTCCGCCAGAGACAGCTTCATGCCGTCCACCGCTGATGAAAGCACGGTCAGGTCGCCGGAGAGATTGTCCTGCATAGTGTCAGCCATGCCCTGTGCCGTACCGTCACATTCACTGAGGGCGGCGGAGTAGTCACCGAAAGACATACCGGCTTCCTCGGCGGAATCGGAAAGACCGTTCATGATAGTCTGCAAAGCGCTGTAGTGGTTTGTTCCGGCGATAATTTTCGCCATATTAGCCTGTTCCTGGTCGGTAAGGTTTTCCCAGACTCCGGAAACGCCCTCCAGAATACTGGAAAGGGACTGCATATTTCCCTCACTGTCGTAGACCTGAACGCCGTAGTTTGCAAGCTCTGTGGCACAGTTCTTTGTGTCGGTCGCAAGGCGTGTCATAATGGCATTGAGCGCCGTTCCTGCCTCGCCGCCCTTGACACCGGCGTTTGCCATAGTCATGAGAACGGCGGTTGTGTCCTCCACGCTGTAGCCCATTGAAGCGGCAGTAGCGGCGCAATTTTTGTACGCCTCGCCCAGAAGTTCGGTAGTTGTGTTGGAGTTTGCCATAGCGTAGGACATCATGTCCACAAATCTTGCGCTGTCCTGGGCAGTCAGCCCGAAAGCGGTCAGGTAGTCAGTAACGATGTCCGAAGCGGTGGCCAAGTCCATATCCGAAGCGGCGGCAAGGCTGAGAACACCGTCGATTCCGGCGAGCATTTTCTCAGTTTTCCAGCCTGCAAGTGCCATATATCCGAAAGCGTCAGCGGACTGGGCGGCGGTATATTTGGTGGTCGCACCCATTTCCTTTGCTTTTTCGGAGAGCCTTTCCAGATCTTCCGCAGAAGCGCCGGAGATCGCCGCAACGCCCGACATGGAGGATTCAAAGGTCATTCCGGTGTTTACAACGTCCCCGGTAAAGTCTTTCAGAGCGCTTGCACTTGCCCTTATGCCGTCAGCGATGAGCGTACCCAGAGCCACGGTAAGGGCAGAAATGCCGCCCTTTCCGGTGTTTTCGGCAGCGTCGCCCAGGTCATCGAGTTCCTTTTCCGCATCATCTGATGCAGAACCCATATTCCGCAGTTCGTCATTAGCCTTTTCAAGCTGATCTTCATACTTTTTGACAGCGCTGCGGGCGTACTCAGTTTCACGCTGGAAAGCCCGGTAC
Organism: uncultured Ruminococcus sp.; assembly: GCA_946612185.1. Taxonomy (GTDB): domain Bacteria; phylum Bacillota; class Clostridia; order Oscillospirales; family Ruminococcaceae; genus Ruminococcus. The sequence continues at coordinate 4,272 of CAMOEP010000011.1, read as the reverse complement.
TGCTCCTCAGAGATCTCCTTGATACGGAGTTTTTCCTGGAGTTGCTCCTGAGCGCCTTCGAGGAGTTCAAGTTTTTTCTTGCTGTCCTCGATAGCGGTGTTGAGGAGTTTCTGTTTCTGCTGCCAGAGTTCAGCGCTTCCGCCGGTATTTTTGATAGCCCGGTCGATCTCGCCAATTTCCTGGACAGTAGACCGACTTTTCTTGCTGATATCTTTCAGCGCATCATTCAGACCGACTGTGTCAGCGCCGATCTTTATGGTCAGTCCCTTTATCTTGTTAGCCATTTCAGCCTCCTGTTCTTGCCCTCAGAGCCTCCCTGTCAGGCTCAGTCTGAGCGTGGTTAAATGCGGATTCAAGGTAGTCCCTGCCGGACTCAGTTTTCGACAGATTCCAGACAACAGCATCATGCAGAAAGCCCCAGAAGTCGAAAACTTCAAGCTCCTGAACCTGTAAAAAGTCAAGCCCGGAGTAGTCGCTCACAAGTTTCATATCAGCCGTATCATTTTGCAGAAACGCCCTGTTATCCGCATTTTCCGGGCAACAGGGCGTTATGAGTTTGGGTCTGCTTTACGCTCGGACTTGACCCATGCAGGCAATTCGGTCATGAAGCGGCTGAGGTCGTCGGTCGTGAAATTGTCTATAATGAAATCGCTGTTTATCTGGATATTCTCGTCATTGCGTCCGCATATGGCAGCGACGGCAGCGAAAAGCTGCTCATCGCTGTCTGCTGCAAGAAGACCTTTGTAGTAATCACGCAGAGTAGGCGGTTTGATGCTGAGTTTTACGCCGTTTTCGAGTGCAAATCTGAATCTTCTCATATTACTCACCGTCCGTAACTGTCACAACACATCTGTCTGTATAGGTAGTACCGGAAACGGTGATAGATGCTGTGATAACGGCAGTTCCGGCGGAAACACCTGTTACAGTGCCGTTTGATACAGTAGCGTTGTCAGTGTCAAGGCTTGCCCATGTAACAGTCTGACCTGTAGGCGCAGTTGTCGCAGAGAGTGAAGCTGTAGCGTTTTCAGCAACGGTGAGAGTGTGAGCGCTGAGAGCGATGCCGACTGCGCTTTCCTCGTCGAGTATAATAAGTCTGCCGTCGTCGAAAGGCTCTGCTGTGATGTTGGGAGTGATAGTAGTTTCCTGACCGGGCTTGTAGGCGGCAGCGAAGCCGTTTACATTCTTGCCGAGCATAGTGTAGCGCACATCGCCTTTTTCAGCGTCCTTGTGGACAGCACGGATAATGTACAGCTTGTCATTTCTGTTGGCAACGCCGCCGATGAGGGTGCGGCGCTTAGTTCCGGTAACTGTAGCGGTTGCGGTGGGAACGAGTTTAGTGATAGTATCGCCGTTCCAGGTGATAAGACCGAAGGAGAATGTGGCGGAATCGTCGGTCATTTCATTGCGTGCGGCCTTGCCGTCGTCGGATTTGACGTTATAGTAATTTGTTGTATAGGTTATCTCGCCACCGTCCTTAGTTCTGCCGATGAGGTTCTCATCTGTTTCAAGAACTGTGTCAGCAGGAATGTCAGATACAGCGCTTCCTGTGAACTCCTGCATATAGATGTCCACACTTCCCATAGCTATGCGGTTTACTTCCTGTTTCATAATTATTCCTCCTCAATGAATTGGTAGGTATCGAAAGAGTAAGAAGTCATATACATCTTCTCATCGTCGAGCCAGATGTCAGGCGAACGGGTTATTTCCACGTTCCTGAAAAGATTCTCTATCTTTCGTTCAATGGTAATATCCTTAACTTCAAAATACAGCTCCACGGTTACGTTGACTTCCCGGAGCATATTGTGACCGTCAGCGCCCCGGATCTCTGAGCCGGACTCATAGTAGACGATAAACGGCAGTTTCTGGGGCTTTCTGAACCGCAGGTACGCCACCGGAATGCCCACTGTGCAGAGTTTCTGGTAGATCTCACTTAGTTCCATTCGCCACCTCCTCCAGAAGCTTTTCAGCCTTTGCGTGAGCCGCATCATTTGCCGGAGCAATGTGCGGAAACGCCCTTGCTCTGGTTGTGCCGTCACGGGTAACGTGACCGTTTTCAAGCAGATGCGTCAGGCGATAGCTTTTACCGGAAGCATAGGCGGTAACGGTGATACTGCCGTTTTCCTTGTCCTTGCGGACTTTCCAGCTCCGGCGGTATTTGCCGGACTTTTTCGGAGCAGTATCCTTTATTTCCTGAGCCGCCTGAGTGACGATCTCCTCAATGCCGGATTCCACCGCCTGAACGGTTTCCTCCGTGAACTGCCGGCAGGTTTCGGTTATCATGTCTGCAAGATCGCTGTTATTCATCTGCGCCACCTCCGTTCAGTATTCTTGACCTTATCTCGATGATGCGGTGCTGCTGGTTCACATCGACAGCGGATTTCACGTCATAGACACAGCTTTGGTAAATGACCCTTAACTGCGAAGAAAGGTAGCCGGAAAGCAGCCGTGAGAACCGTACTTTGAACAGCACATCGTTTTCGGAATTGACCTGAGCGGCGGCAAAGTACTCCTTGCCGCCATAGGTCTTTATTTCCGCCCAGAACGAGCCTACTGCCGTCCAGGTCTGTATGTCCTGACCGATGCTGTCACGGCTTTCAGAGAGCGCCTGAACGGTTATTTTTTTGTTGTAAGCCATAATTCACCTCACAGGTAATTGACGGCGTACAGGCTTAAAATGGTACGGACAGTGGGCGACACCTGCCTGTGCGAACTGAGGGTGTAGTCCCGGCTTGTGAACATATCGTTTACCAGTACCATACAGGCGGTAGTCAGGTCGTCATGTTCGTCGCACTGTTCCTCAGTCAGACCGGTGAAGCCACGAATATACGCCTTAGCCGCCGGAAGCAGAACGTCATTAATGATAGTGTCGCTGTCCTCGTCGGAAATACCGCAGTAGTCCTTGACGATAGCAGCGCTAAGGTCAGATATTCTCAAAAGGCAGCCCTCCTTTATTACCGAACACCGCCCTCGCAATCGTAAGGACTGAGTGACTGCTAGGGCGATTCAGAAATTTTGTAAATGAAATACTTTATAATTCTACCGGTGAACTCTGTACCAAGCTTGCAAGCTGCGTCAGCTTGACCACATATCACGTTGACGCTTGCTTGCGCTCGCTTACTTTGTTAGAAACGGTGCTTTTTACGTCGCTCAACCGTGTTTGCAACGGTACAAAGTTCTATTCGGGAATATTGTAAACTTGATGTTTTGCAATTCTACCGGAGAACTTTTGTACCCTGCAAAATATGGTTGAGCGACGGCAAAAGTCGTTCTTCTGTCAAAATAAGCGAGTTAACGAGCGTCAACGTGGGTGCGGTCAAGCTGGCTCCAGCTTGCGCTCGCTTACTTTGTTAGAAACGGTACTTTTTACGTCGCTCAACTGTGTTTGCAACGGTACAATGTTCTATTCAGGAAAGTCTGTAAAACTGCCGCTTTATAATTCTACCGGTGAACTCTGTACCAAGCAAAATAAGGTTGAGCGACGGAAAAAGCACCGTTTCTACATAGTGAGCGAGTTTACGAGCGTCAACGTGGGTGCGGTCAAGCTGGCTCAGCTTGCTGTTGATAACGCTCTTGCCGATCAGAACCAGTGCGCCGGCAAGGTAGCCGCCCAGGTCGATAGATGTGAACTTACCGCTGTCAGCAGTCAGGGAAGTGAACTCTGTAGCGTAGCCAACAGTTACATCGTGGGTGCTGTTAGCCTTAGTCCACTTGGGGATTTTCAGCACACCCTTTTCGTGGTAAATGTCAGCGCCTGCAAGAATGGGGCAGATGTCCTTTACCTCGTCGATGATCTTCTTTGCGATACTCACAGGGATAATAGCGCCGCTGTTGTTAGACCAGTCAACGTTCTGCTCGCCTGCACGCATTTCAGTGATCTTGCCGCTTATGAAGTCAGCGAAAGCACGCTCCTCGATCTCCTCCTGAGACTTTCCGGCAGGAGCATCAGCGTCAGCGGAAGGCTCTACCTTGGAGGTTATGCCCTTTGCACGCTCCTGCGCCTTGATAGTAGCGTCCAGCGCTCTTACCTCAGCTTCGAGAGCGTCAAAAGCGGCGTTTTCCTCGTCGGTGAAAGCACGGTTTTCGGTCTTAGCCATTTCGAGCATAGCGTCCAGCTCAGCCTTTTTCTTGTTTCTGGTTTCGATGAGTTTTTTCATAGTGTCCTCCTTTTGGGTATAAAAAATGCACCTGTTACGGTGCTTTTATGCTTATTCCGGACAGTTTAACGCCGTATCCGGGGCATGAAAAAACCGCCTTTTATCGGGCGGTTTAGTC
>CAMOEP010000010.1 GCA_946612185.1 uncultured Ruminococcus sp. | reverse complement strand
AAACAGAACGACCAACACCGCCCAGAACAATACGTTCATGGCTGATCCCCCTTTCGTAAAAATATTGTAGTAATCCCTACGATGATATTATAACACAATTTGTACTATTTTGCAATAGTTTTTTTGGAATAATCCAATACTGAAAACTATAGTATCATATTTCAGTCATGTTTTGAGTATTACTCACAAATCACACATCTAAGATTTGTGCATTTTCACTTCTGAGCATTTCCGTATACGCCATAAGGAATGGGGCGATGCCTTTTGCGTCATTCTCCACTATCTTCTCGCTGAGATAGTATCCCGCCGAGCCGTCACGGTTCTGACCGCCGCCAAGTCCGCCCATAAGACATACATTCCTTAAAACCGGGAAACCGTCCGGGTTCATGGTGATAAAGTCACCGGCTGCGGAAAGCGCACTCATGCCGGCAGTTTTCAGCGTATCATCGCACAATCCCAGCCGACAGGCTTTGAGAGAAGCGTAGGAGAAAAGCAGCGTTCCGCTGGTTTCGGGGTAGTTCTCCGGGATATGTGCAAGTGCCGGAAGCTGCAATAACATTCCGCTGGGCTGCTGGTATTTCGCAAGCGAACTGAGCAGGTCGCAGAGCATCTCGCCTACGGGTGCGTCGTCCGTGAGTTCGTAAAGTTCCACGAGTCCTGCGCACAGCCAGCCCATCGACCGCAGCCAGAAGTTTGCCGAAAGACCGGTTTTCTTGTCCGCCCAGATAAGGGAACGTGTCTCGTCATATCCGTGATAATATAGCCCTGTCGCCTTATCTTGCATTATTTTGCGGATATTGTCTGCCTGGTGAAGTGCGTCCTCTATGAGACTTTCGTCACCGGTGAAAATTCCATAATCTGCCAGGAACGGCAGCGCCATATACGCCCCGTCAAGCCATAGCTGATTCGGATATATCGCCTTATGCCAGTAACTTCCGCACTTTAGCCGTGGCTGGTGCAATAGCTGCTCACTGTAGAGCATATGCGCCGCACTCAAAAATTTCTCCTCACCGGTGAGGCGATAAAGCCATAACAGATTCCGCCCGCCGGCGATGTTGTCGAGGTTGAAGTCCTCCGGGCGAATCGTTGGTATTTCGCCATTTTCTGTCACATACGCCGACGTGAACCGTTTGGCGTAGTCCACAAGACGCTCATCGCCGGTCAGCTCATGGAGCATGAGTACCGAGCGTATCATACAGCTATCAATGTAGTTCCACTTTGCCGTTTTCCGGAAGATGAAGTTCTCCCTGTTCCATAGTGGCTGCAACGGGTCAGAGGGAATCACAAGCCGCTCTATATAGCCAATTGCAGCCGCTTTTAGTTGCCTATTGTTTGTCATCCGGACAATCCTCCTGCAGTGATACCGCCTACAAATTTTTTCTGAGCAATGGCAAATACCGTTATCGAGGGCAGAAGTCCCAGAACGGACATTGCCAGGAGTTTGCAAAGCTCATAGCCGTCACCTGTACTGTCTGCGGACAGCCGCAGAAGCAGCGACAGCGGATATTTCTCCACTGAACTTATCATGATAAGCGGAGTCAGAAAATCGTTCATCGTCCAGAGGAATGTGAATACGCTGATAGACACCAGCACCGGTCGGGTACAGGGAATAATGACGTAAAACAACGCTTGGAGCGTGTTGCAGCCGTCTATCCTTGCGGCTTCGTCGAACTCCCTGGGTATGCCACGGAAAAACTGTATCAGCATGAACACGAATGTGCCTTCCACCGCAAAGAGAGAGGGTACGGTCAGCGGCACATAACTGTCGAGCGCCCCGATACTGCCCCACATGAGGTACAGCGGCATAACGGTCACTATCGCCGGCATGAACATTGCTCCCATAAGCAGGGCAAAAAAGAATTTCCTGCCGGGAAAGTCGAACCGGGCGAAACCGTATGCAGTCAGTACCGAGGAGATGAGGGTGAAAAAAATCTTGGGCAATATAATGCTAAAAGCGTTCAGAAAGTAGTGACCCATACTGAACGGCGTTACTGTTTTCCACGCATTTACATACACCGAAAAGTCAAAACGCCCCGGCATGAACCATACCGAACTGTATATCTCCTCATTACTTTTGAAGCTGCCGCCTATCAGCCACAAAAGCGGGTAAAGCATTATCAGCGCTCCGGCTGCGAGGGTCAGGTACATGAAAAATTTCTTCATCTGTTCTCCTCCCTCAGCTTGCCGGTAATTTTGAAAAGAAGCAGTACAGCCGCAGTTATCAGCACGAATAAACTCCATGAAACTGCGTTTGCATAGCCTGTATCGCCATATCTGAACATCTCGTCATATATGAGCATACCTACTGTTTCTGTGCTGCCCATAGGCCCTCCGCCGGTTATCATGTAGGGAGCGCTGAACTCCTGCATGGCAGAGATAGTCTGCAAGACCAGGTTCAGGAAGATAACGTCCCTGAGCATGGGAAGGGTTATGCTGAAGAACGCACGGACACTTCCGCAGCCGTCAACTTTTGCAGCTTCGTAGTACTCCGCCGGTATGTCACGGAGGGCATTCAGGAATATCACCATTGCTGAACCAAACTCCCAGAGCCGGAGCAATATAATTATAAAAAGTGCATTACCTGAGTCACCGTACCAGCTTACCGGGCTTATGCCTATCAGCCGGAGACACTGGTTTACCAGACCGTCGGTAGTGAACAGGAATTGCCACATAATGACGATTGCCAGGTTGCTGCCAAGTATCGAGGGTATGTAGAACGCCGTCCGGAACAGCCCCATTCCCTTTGCACGCTGGTTAAGGAGGACTGCCGTCAGCAGCGATACTATAAGTTTCAGCGGCACAAGTATCAGCGTGTACCGCATCGTGACCATTGCCGCACTCCGGAAACTCCGGCTGGTCAGCACGTCAATGTAGTTTGAAGGGCCTGTAAAGTCCCCGTGGATATCCGTCATTCCCAGAAGGAACGAGGAAAGAAACGGGTAGAGGGTAAAGACCGAAAATCCCAGTATAAAGGGACTTATCAGCCATAATCCTGTGAATTTTCCCACACCTACAGGGTTGTGGAAAGTTCGTTTTTTCATCGTCTGATCTTCTCCAGGTATTCATTTATCGAGTTGTATAATTCCTCAGCCGCCTCCGCAGTATCGGTGGTGCTGTAGGAGACTTTCTCAATAGCGTTGTTGTAGAATTCCTTCATTCTGGGAAGCTCCATGTAAGGGCTGATAGTCGATGTATCAAGCACTTCAAGCATCTGGTCATTCTCCTGGGCAAGACCCGTCAGAAGCCCGTTTTCCTCAAGGCTTTCCTCAGCGTAGGAGGACGATGGTATCCCCCTGGTCGTACCGAGTATCACAGCACATTCGGTGTCATTCAGCAGAAAATCCATAAACGCTGCTGCTTCGTCCGGGTACTTCGTTTTGCTGGAAATTGCGTAGAGAAGGGAGGGCTTTATCATCCAGCCGCCGTCCTCGCCGCTGTCTCCCTTGAGCATAGGCCCTGCTTCGAGTACACCGTCAGGAAGCACCATTTCGTACTTCCCTACGGAACTTCCCCACTCCAGAACGCCTGCGATACTGCCGTCAATAAACTCCGGAGACTGGTAAAGCGCAGCGTTGCCGTCCTCGTCTGTGCGTGAACGTATGGTGCGGATAACGTGATTGTCCTCAAGCTCCTTATAGAAATCCAGTGCCATTTTCATGTCGTCCCTTGTGAATCCAAGAACTCCGTCCATTGAAAGAAACTCCCTGCCTGTGCGCTGCTGGACGTAGACTACCGCAAGATACCAGGCTGTTCCGCCGGACTGTATGTCAAGGTCGAGGGGATATGCGCCTTTCTTTCCGAAAACCTCGCCCAGCGCTATGAGGTCGTCCCATGTCTCCGGGTACTCAGCGCCAAGCCGTTTGTAAACGTCAGAATTGTAGAACAGTCCTCGTCCGCTGACTGACACAGTAACAGCGTTCAGCTTGCCGCCGACCCTGCCGAAGCACAGAACATCGTCGTCAAAGCCAGAAGTGTCAAGTATACTGTCAAGCCGACCCAGGTCATAAAAGCCGTTGCCGTCCATTGAAAGCGAAATGAGCCAGTCATAGTTTATCTGCATGACATCCGGCGCTGTACCGCCTTTTATCTGTGCGCTCACCTTTTCAGTCCAGCCGTCCCAGCCGCCATATTCGGGGATTATCTTTATATCCGGGTGCTTTTTTTCCCAAAGGTCAATTGCTTTCAGTGTCGCTTCATGTCTGTCATCGCCGCCCCACCATGAAAACCGCAGAGAACATGGGTCAAGTCTCCCGTCCGGAGAAGTATCCTTGCTTTCGGCGCTTCCTCCGCAGGAAGTGAGTAGCGCCAGTCCAAGCATTGCCGCCAGCGCAGTGATATTGTTTTTCATACTCTCAATTCCCTCTAAACATAATGATACTTTTATTATACAATATTCCTGCGGAAATTTCAAGATTTTTTTGCTTTTGGCATAATTGTGTACAATTTGTTAATTTTGCCAATGAGTATTGATATTCCGGAAAAAAAGAAGTATAATGAAAGAAGATAAAAAATATATCGTCATATATGATTTTTTTATTGAGGGGGAATTATCATCATGAAATGCAAAAATGTTTTATCAATGCTTGCTGCTCTGACAGTATTATGCGGCAGCGCACCAGTTGTTCAGTCGCAGTCTCTCATCACTCCTTTAAGAGCAGATGCTGCTTATGTGGACGTTGCTGAGGAGGGTGAGACTAAAGACCATTTCAGATACGAGATCTACGCCACTTTCGACTACGATGAAAACGGTGAAAAGGTGTTCACCGGCGAAAAAGACGCTGCTATCCTGGAGTACACCGGTACTGCGGCAACTGTTACTATTCCGTCCGAGATCAGTGGCGTTAAGGTAACATCTATCGGTGAGCGTGCTTTCTCTGATAATGACAAGGTCGTGTCAGTTACTATCCCGGACGGCATTACCGAAATAAGAGGTTTTGCATTTAGTTACTGCACTTCGCTGGTCAGCGTGAAGATACCGGAAAGCGTTGCATTTATTGGCGAATGTGCTTTTGAACACTGCTATAAACTCAGCAAGTTCACATTCCCTAAGGGCATAGAGCGCATAAGCGAGGGTACTCTGACCTTTTGCAGCGCACTTTCAAGTGTTACTATCCCTGATAGTGTAGTTACTATCGAGGCGAAGGCTTTCAGCAGTTGTTCATCTCTTAAAAGTGTGACCATTCCTGAGGGCGTGGTTCATCTGGACGGTCATTATGAGTTCGGTGAGGGCAGAGCTATCGGCGCATTCAGCTATTGTTCAAGTCTTTCCAAAATAACCCTGCCGTCAACTCTGAAAGATATAGGCGACGGTACTTTCAAAAGCTGTACAAGCCTTGCAAACATCACTATCCCTGAGGGCGTTACAGATATCGGAGATGCTGCTTTTGAAGGCTGCTCCAAGCTGAAAGAGTTTATTCAGCCGGATTCTGTTAAGGTCATTGGCGGCGGTGCTTTTGATAGCTGCGTTTCACTTTCAAACGTTTCTCTGAATAATAACCTGGCAGTCATCGGTGACAGCGCTTTTGCAAACTGCCCAGGTCTTACGGAAATAACTATCCCGGAGTCTGTAACTTCTATCGAGTCAACACTTTTCGGTAACTGCACCTCTCTTAGCAAAGTAGTTCTCCCTGATACTATCGAGTATATCGGTGAATCTGCTTTCTGTAACTGTGATAGTCTCGTTACCATTGATATTCCGGACAGCGTTACTACTATCGGCAATAATGCTTTTGCAGATTGTGAGAATCTGAGCAAGTTCAAGTTTCCCAAAGACGTTACCCTCGTTTCTGACGAGATGTTCAGTGGCTGTTCAAGTCTGACAGACGTTACTTTCTCCGAAGCTGTTGAAACTATCGGTGACGGCGCTTTCCGTGAGTGTTATTCACTGGCAAAAATAGATATCCCGGAGGGAGTTGTCGCCATTCAGAAGAACTCCTTCTATGATTGCGGCAGTCTGACCGACATAAGTCTCCCTGATTCCCTGCTGGTCATTGATGACGAGGCGTTCTTCCGCTGCAACAGTCTTGTTGATATTACCATTCCCAAAAATGTTACCACTATCGGCTCATATGCGTTCGCTTTTTGTGATAAACTGAAAAATGTTGCGATTTCAGAGGGCGTTTCCGTTATCTCTGACTACGCTTTCTCTGAGTGTGATTCACTGCATGATATTACCATTCCTGAAAGTGTTTCTAACGTGGGCGATTATGCATTCGAGAATTGCGACGCCTTAAAGAGAGTTTACATAAACGGTGAGTCCACCAACCTCTCGCTGGCTGACGGAACTATCAACTCCACCGCTATTATTTACGGTCAGCCCGATTCCCCTGCCCAGGACTACGCAAAGGAATTTGGCAGAACTTTCGTGCAGATAAGCGCTTCTAACCAGGATTTCGGCGGCGACTGCAATATGGACGGCAAGTTCAGTGTAGCCGATGCAGTTGTTCTCCAGAAGTACCTCATGGGTGTTCCTGACACTTCTCTTGGCGATTGGGTAGCTGCTGACCTGAATGGCGACGGCAGACTTAATGCCTTCGATTTCGCTGAGATCAAGGGCAAGATGAAAACTAAGTGATCTACACATACAAAAAGGGCAGCCCTTAAAAGCTGCCTTTTTTGCGTTATTCGGTGGGTGAACTGCTTCCCGAACCCTTTCACTGCTGACAGTGAACTTATCTGCTGCATTTTTTAGTGTTCCACCTCTTTCACTTATAACACACCTGAAAACTCCAAATGGTCAAATAAATTTCATAAACACTCTTGACAAATCAAAATGGTACTGCTATAATATATCTATACAATTCTAACAAAGGAGTGATACGTTATGAACAAAATCCTGGTCGCATATTTCAGCGCTACAGGCACTACCGCTTCTGCTGCTGAGAGTCTCGCCAAGGCCGCTAAAGCTGATATCGTGGAGATAAAGCCGGCTGTGCCTTATACTTCCGATGATCTCAACTGGCAGAACAAGTCCTCACGCAGCAGCGTGGAGATGAATGACAGGAATTCCCGTCCTGCTATAGTTCCTGTTTCTGCCGATATCGCAAGCTATGACACCATTTTCCTGTGCTTCCCTGTGTGGTGGTACACTGCTCCTACTATCGTTAAGACTTTCCTTGAAAGTGCCGATTTTTCGGGCAAAAAGATTGTACTGTTCGCAACGTCAGGAAGCAGCAGCTTAGGTAAGACTGCCGCTGATCTGAGGGAAATACTCCCTGACAGTACCGTGGTCAAGGACGGAAGAATGTTAAACGGCGCTCCTTCTGTGGACGCTTTGACAAAGTGGCTCGAAACCGCAATGCTCTGAGAAAAGCTGTGCAGTAATCATGCCCCGGAGCATTTGAGTGCTGTCGCTTTACAAATAAACAACAATGCCCCTGGGTTCTTTGCAGTACTCAGGGGCATTATATATTAGGGCGTGTTGACACTATAATAATGCGCAGATTTTTGAGCAGAATTTCTACGCAGACAAGAAGATAAAATGCAGGCGGGCTGTCGCCCGGCAAGTTTTATCGACGCAGTATGCGTAAAATTCTGCCAAAAAGATGCGCTTTAGGATTAGTGTCAACACGTCCTACATCACTGATGTCTGGATCTTGTACTCTGCTGCGGATTTCACAAGCTTTTCCAATACGACTCTGCTTTCATAGACCTTCTTTTCCTTGAGAAATTCAGGGTCATGGAATATGTCGTACCTGTTTGTCTGAATGGGGCGCTGTCCTCTGCGGAATATCATCACCTTTCCCACGGGCATATAAAGCACTTCGTCAAGGGGACGGTCGATGCGCTCGCTGATGTTTCTGGCGGTCTTGATGTCCATTCCGCCCATGTAGACGTAGGTATCGCAGTTGTTGATTATGGTCGTAGAATCATCTGCACCGTAAATTGATGCAAGCTGTGACTCGCTCTGAACCAGCAAAGTAACTGATATCCCCTTTTCTCTGAATATTGATATGTACTCAGGGAAATTCAGGATACGGCTGCCGGTGGCGAAATCATCGCAGATTATGCTTACGGGTATGGGAAGTCTGCCGTCGGGCATAGCCTCGCCTATCTCGAAAAGCTGCTTGATAGCCTGGGCGTAGAACATATTCACGAAAAGGTTCAGCACGGGATTTACTGCGGAGGTGGTCACGAAAAGGACGGTCTTTTCCTTTGCGATTCGCTCAAAGTCAACGGTTTTCTGGGCATTGATTATCTTGCGCAGTTCAGGGGTGAACATCATGTCGATAGTGGTGCTGAGTGTGGAGAATACGCAGCTTGCGGTCTTCATGGGGAGTGAACGGAATGAACGCCAGCGGTTTTTGGCAAAGGTGTTTGTATTTTCAAACTTTCTGTCCAAATTGGTAGTGATACCTGTTCCGTCTTCTTCAATAGTCATGCGTGTGAACATCTCAATAACGTCATCGAAGGTTGCGTCCTTGTTTTCTCCCATTGTGTATGCGATAAGTGCGGACAGCAGACTTACAGAGTTATCGTCCCAGAAAGGGTCAGCAGTAGTATGTTCTTTCCGGGGGTTCGCCTTGACTATGGACTCAGCAATGAAGGTTATGTCGGTGTAGCTTTTTATGTACTTCAAGGGGTCAAAGGCAATGTTGCTGTTCTGGGGCTTTACGAAGTTAAGGTCGAGTACGTTGTAGCCTCTTTTCTTGAACATCTGAGTGTACTGGTATACCAGCCTGCGCTTTGTGACAGTGACGATAAGGCTGGAATCGTATGTATTCAGAAGCCTTGGGTCAACTATTGACAGTGTTTTTCCGCAGCCGCTTCCGGCGCATACGATAACGTTATTATTTACCCCTGTTATCTCGCTGTCGGTGGTGAACTCGATGTTTTCTCCCAATATCATTTTATCTTTCATCTTAGCCCTCCATTATCTTCTCAAATCCGGCTATCTCATCTGCCAGACCAAATGCTATGCTTTCTTCTGCGGAATAGTAGTGGTCGAAACGGGTAGCTTCCTCTATCTCCTCAACAGTCTTGCCGGTATGCTTTGCGAGGATACCGTTCATCTTCTCCCTTGTGGCAAGGAGACTTTCGGATATGGACTGTATGGAAGATGCGTTTCCGCTGACACCGTTGCTTATAAGAGGCTCGTGAAGCATCAGTTCACTGTTGGGAAGCATGAATCTGCCGTGTTTGCCGCTGGCGAAAAGTACTGCTGCCATACTGTAAGCGCCGCCAATGCAGAACATTCTCACGGTTGCTTCACAGGACTGTATCACGTCATACATCATCAGTCCGGAATTGATCTTGCCGCCGGGTGAGTTTATCAGCACATCAATGGGAAGATTCTTATCCTCCTTGACGAGTATCATCATCTGTTTGAGGAACTCCAATGCTGTCTTTTCATTTATCTCCCCCTCGATAAATATTTTCCTGTCAGATAAGAGTCTTGACTCAGCAGGAACAAGTGTGATGCCGTTGCTTGATTTTACCTGAATATTCATAAAAGTTCCTTTCCTATTGTGTGTATACGGATTTGTCTTACGGTGTATTTACAATTATGAGGAAGTATTTTTTACTTTTCCGAAAAAATTCCCTTGAAAATAAAAACCGCTGTATTGTCAACAGAAATGCCACAGTACTTCTGACGATAGATCAGAAATACCATGGCATAAGACTTCTGTATCAGCGTCGTACTTGAATACGGTTTTATGACATCAATCGAGTATCATTCTGTAGTAATTGACGCTGCCGTTCTTGTTGAAGTTGAAAATATGGCTCTTGAAACTGATGCCGCAGAGAAGCTGGTCATGGGTGAACATTGCTTGCAGTCCGATGCGGGACACCATTTCGTATACCTCCCATGCATTTTCAGCGTTTTCGCAGCAGAATATTATTGGAGGACATTCGTTGTCAGCGTCGCAGTTGTCCTGTATTCTCTTGTAGCGGATAATTTTGTTCTCCAGGTCGGTTTTCCAGAAATCGAGTTTTCTGACTACTTCATAGAAAATTCTGCTGCCATCTGCGAAGGTAATAGTCAGGGAGGGTCTTGCAGATACGCCCTCTCTGGTTGACTTATCAATTACTGAAAATCGCTTGGACTTGTCCATGTCAGCAATAGGCATATTCTTCAGGTACTCTATTATGATATGGTTCACAGCAAGATTACGCTTGACTATGGCAGGGTCAGCCACAACGTTGAAATTATCCAGCGGCTCCATAGGTACGCAAAGTGAATGGAGGGCATTCTCGCCGGCTGCTTTTGTGAGTATATGAACCATATAAGTGCTTGTCTCGCCGGTATCTGCGTCCTTGAAGCGGAAGGAGTGTATCAGACCGGTTTTTCTCATATGTTCAGCGGCTTTGATGACGGAATCCTCGTCGGAGGGGATTCCCATAAGGTTCAGGCAGTCGGAAATCATACCAGTGGTGATATAGCTGTATGTTCCGATAATGCCGAGAATGTGTCTCTCGAACTGGTCAAGAGGAGATTGCAGAAGCGCTGAAATATTGCCGGGATATCTCAGCACTCCCTTAGTGTCGTAGTCAAGTTTCTCATTGGCTACAGATGTGAATATGTATCCGGCAGAGCTTGTCTCCCCCTGAGGATCAGGGAGAGACTGGTAGTTAGCAGGATTTGAGTACTTGTTCTTTATCATAGTTGTTTCCTCCTTATGCGAATGCCTTCTCAAGCATTTCTCTGGTGACATTCTTGAAGTTCTGCATATTGGTAACAAAGAATTCATAGAAGTACTGAAGTGTCAGCGCAGTATCATCTTCCAGTGTAGGCTGGAGAAGAAGATAGCGGTCAGGCACGAAAGCAAGTTCCTTGAGGGTCTTGTAGAGTTTAGCGTAGTCGTTGAAATTGCTGCCACTCTTGGCTTCAAAAGCGAAGCACTTGTCACCGACAGAGATAACGCTGTCCAGTTCGTGAGCGCAGTTTCCCTTGGACTTTATCAGAGTGACCTTAACGTTCATGAGTATCTCATAGTCAAGACCTCTGGACTTAGCGAAATCCCCTACAACTTCCTCGAATATGTAGGTTGAGAACAGCTCCAGCCATTTGCCGCCAAGGTAACTCTGAACTCTGGGAACAGGGCTGATCGTTGCGGTCAGGCGGTTCTTTTCAATGTTGTGCTTGGTCAGTAAGCCGTACTTTCTCATAACGGTAAGCAGATCGTTATAAATGGGCTTGTCGCTGTCATTTATGCTTATGCTCACTGTTTTTTCATGAAGCTGCTTGTTACTGATAGCTTTTCTCGCTTCTTGAAGGAACGGTGCAAGCCTGTTGTAATGTGCGCCTATTTTATATGTAAGGGCTCTTAAACCGGGAATTGCATCTGGCTCGGAGTATTCAGATATAACGTAGTCGTTAGTCAGAAAGTGGTCGAAGATAACATTTCCAGGTGTATCATCAGCAGGAGTTTCAGGCTCAGGCTGTTCATTGGCTGTATCGGCTTCGGAAACTTCCCCGGTTTCTTCCTGCTCAGGTTTTGCGTCCTCGGTGGGAGTTTCAGGCTCAGGCTGTTCCTTGACTGCATCGGCTTCGGAAACTTCCTCGGTTTCTTCCTGCTCCTGTTTTGCGTCCTCGGCAGGAGTTTCAGGCTGTTCATCGGCTGCATCGGCTTCGGATACTTCTCCGGTTTCTTCCTGCTCCTGTTTTACGTACTCGGTGGGAGTCTCAGGTTCAGGCTGTTTCTCGGCTGTATCGGCTTCGGAAACTTCCTCAGCTTCTTCCTGCTCCTGTTTTGCGTCCTCGGTGGGAGTTTCAGGCTCAGGCTGTTCCTTGACTGTATCGGCTTCGGAAACTTCTCCGGTTTCTTCCTGCTCCTGTTTTGCGTCCTCGGTGGGAGTTTCAAGCTCGAAAACTTCTTCGGCTTCTTTCTTAGCGCTAACAGGTACTATCTTCTTCTTGACTACCTTAACGCATTTTACCCCTTCTATCAGCATTTTCTGGTTATTGGGTAACTTTTTCTCATCGCCGGATAACATGGCTGCCATGTACTTTTCTATTTTGGAATGGTTAATAGATTCAAAGTGTAACATAATACATTTCCCCTTTTTATTTATTAATGTGAATTCGTATGACACGGTTTTCTCCGCTTGGGCGTACTGTGTACACTTAAACCAGGGGAGCGCTTGGAACTTTCGTTCCGCATGGCACTCTGTCCCTGATACAGGCGGCCCGTGTTTATTCAGTTGTCAAGTAACTGATTTGTGTAGTCAAACCTCATAGTTTAACATAATATTCAACAATGAATCTTGACACATTGCGTGATCTGTGGTAAAATATAATTGGTGTATCGTTAGTGTGGATATTTGTTTCATTAAATCCATTATACCATTTAAATCGGCATATCAGATGTACGAAAACCTGACAATAATCACCCAATCTTGGCAATCACTGGAATTGTACTGCTGATAAGTTCTGAGAAATTGTCATAATATTATTATAACATTTTCAGTTCGGCATCAGGTTTACGGAAATCTGACAAAAGCCGTCCCATTTTGGACATTTATAAAGGAAGTGAAAAATGTATATGCGAGAAGATTTTACATTAAAAGACTTTACACAAGCCTTTAATCCAGGACAAAAAGGAACAGGTGCAAAGTGGTTAGCTGATAATGTATTCAGTATTATTACCGACCTTAGCATATCTGAGGGCAACATTACCAAAAAAATGAGTGGAGCTAACAGTACAAAAGGCTTTACAGACGATATAGAGCAAAGCAAAAAAAAACATAAAGACGAAGAAACGTATATCAAAATGAACTTTCGCCCAAGAATGCCAGATGAAAAATTACGCAAATTATACAGATATCTATATCTTTCCAAAGCTGACGATATTTCGCTGTTTGAGATCTTGTGCGATATCCTTTTATGCGCCTGCTA
Organism: uncultured Ruminococcus sp.; assembly: GCA_946612185.1. Taxonomy (GTDB): domain Bacteria; phylum Bacillota; class Clostridia; order Oscillospirales; family Ruminococcaceae; genus Ruminococcus. The sequence goes on along the minus strand of CAMOEP010000010.1, from coordinate 5,695 downwards.
TCCTTCGCCGGTTCAGCAAGCGAAAAAAAGCACTTTCAACCTGGATCAATTGCCGGATAATGAGCGCTACGAAAGCGACAAAGCCCTTGAAGAATATCTTGCGACCTTAGCCCCACCTGCGCCTACCCCAGCCCCCCCTGCGAATACCCCAAAACCTGCCAATTCTCCGATCGAAGTGGCAAAAGCCTGGTTCACCGCTAAAAAAGGGACTGGCAGATACCGTGGCTACTTCGAGACTCGCAGCGGCACTCCTATCCAACATCTGAAAAATAAACTGTCTATCGACGAAAACGGCAAGTACTCCCTGATGGATATCCTATTTATGAACGGCAAGGATTCCGTGAATCTGTGCGGTCACGGCGGTTCTGGCAAGACCTACCAGATATTCCACTGTATCGAGGATATCCTCTCAGGTACTACTACCGACGATGAACAGACTATTATAAGTATACCCGATGCCGCTAAGGATACTATCCCAATTTACCTTCCTCTCAACAGTCTTGAAAACGTCATCAGCGGCAATATTATCGTCGCTTACCTTGCCCGCTACGTCTGGCATAATGAGCCGGAAACTGTTGAAGATGTTCTCAGTAAATGTGCCGGGAATATGCTCATTTTCGCTGACGGTCTTAACGAAGTCACTGACTCAAAAATGCGCATGAAGATAGCCAGCGATATCTGCTTTCTCCGCCAGCAGTATGGTACTCGTTTTCTTGTGTCCAGCCGTATAGACCATACCAGCAGCTTCAACAGCCTTAACTACGGTTCAGACCAGGTCTTTAGCAAGGCTAAAGTCCTCCCGCTCTCCAGAGATCAGATCGACACCTATTTCCATGACGTTGGGTGCAGCGCAAGATACAAAGATGTTCCCTTCTCGACCAGAAAACTCCTGGAAACTCCCCAGGGCTGCGTGATGTTTGCGGACTACGTCGGAAATAATCTTTCAAAAATAAAGAATATCACTTCTCTTGGTCAGCTTATTTTCGATTATATCGACACTTTGCTGAATATAACCTCTGCCCATGAGAAGCTGCTGGTTTACGGTCTGCTTGAAAGGATCGCCAGATTCATGCTTCTCCATAACACGTTCAAGATCTCCTACAATGAAATGGAATCCCTGCTCTCAAGCAGCGAACTTGATACCCTTTTTAAGGCTGAAAATAACGTTGAGTCCATTTTTTCACTCAGTTCAAACGATTGCGGTGAGGATTCCTTTGAATTCAGCCACCAGAATTTCCGTGATAATTACTGCGCCCAGTACTTCGCCAAGCAGCTTAAAAATATAGATGCTGATAATATCGTAAGGATTCTCGACGACGGCGAAACTTTCGTTAATAATAGTATCACCACCAATGACGAGATACTTGAACTTGTATCATGCTTCATAAGCGGCGGCAAAATCCAGGAGATAATTGACATTCTCCGCAATAATAAGGAAAGGATCGTGGGTATCTACAAGGATAACTATGACTTCCCCCTCAGTGTCCTTGTCAGGATATTCGCTTTCTCCCACCATAACTGCATCGCTGAACTTAACCTCAGTTACCTCGATCTCACTGAAATATCCCTCAGCGGATATGAACTTTTCGACAGGGAGGGTACTAATGTTATTAACCTCGCCGGCTCGAAGATCAGCGCAAATACCTTTCTGAAAGACGGTCTGCAAACTGCTTCCTCTACCATCTGCAAGTATCAGCTTGGCGGCAAGACCTTCATCGCTGCTTTCGCCGCTACTACCGCAATGATAATCGACGTTGCGGAAAATCAGGTGGAAATTATCCGGGGTATGTTAGACTGCGACTGGATCATCGACGCTGTTCCGCATATGTATAACGGCAGACTCGCAATTTTCCTCGGCTGTAGAAACGGCTGTGTCGCTATTTTCTACCCATACAAGGAACTCAATTATCAGAAGGAAGTCTTTATCGCCACTATTGACCCCAAAAAAGCCGGTAAGGGTAAAGGCGAGATCGAGACTGTCATTTTCCTGGAACATGAAAAGCGTGAATATATCGTTTTCTGCAACTCTACCGGCGACGTTTTCTACCGTGAACTCTATGCCGCTGATGATACGGAATTACGTTCGCTCAGTCTCTACGATTCCAATGAGGAACTGGACGGCATTAAAGCAAAGTTTTACGCTATGAAGTGGGACATCACCTGCTTTATGACCCAAAGAGGAAATATGGGTATCGTCGCTTTCGGCAGCAAGGTCTTTCGGCTGTACTTTAGTTCTAAAACTGGTAAGTTAACGAAAAAAGGGTTCAACATAAAACGTGGCCGTCCCGAACCGGAACTTATTCTGGATATCTACGCTTCAAAAAACTATATCTTCATAAATGAGGGCTTCTGCATTTCAATTATTGATATCAATAAGGGTATAAGCGAGGTTTACCGTGTCTGTCTCACTAATAACAAAGATCCTGAGAAGAATACTTTCTCTTTTTATGTGAATGACAGGGACTTTTTCTTCACCTACCTCTCGGAGATACCTCCGGAACTCAATAATAATGCGGAGGGCGTACTGGTGGGTATCCGTGCGTACAAAAATGATAATTACGACAATATGCCCGACTTCTTTATGATATCCGTTTCAGGCAATAATTCCGCCGATGCGCCTGAGGTCAATGTTAAGATCATCCGTAACGAGCAGAAACTTGCTACCCACTCCGGCGTTTTCTTCCGTCTCTCTGACACCGATCACACACGCCTTGCTACTACCTGCGATGACCGCTCTATCGACATTCAAGTGCCTGACGTGGAGGATATCGCTATCAACCACATCAGCGGCGCTTACAACGGTGTACACGATATCAGGATCCTCGACAGCAATAATGCTATTTGCGCTCTTTATGACGGAAATGCGCTGCATATCTCCTACAGTACTGTGAAGCAGCTCGTTAATGACCCGCTTTTTAATGACCTGAGTGAAGAACCGGAGGAGGACTGCGATGAATCCGCCAAACCGGAAGGCGTGTGGTCTGTCAGGAACGTCAGGAAGATTCACAAGGACTGGGTGTGGAAAATCTGCGCACTGGATTTCGACAACTGGAACAGCAAGTGCAGCAATATCCTTACCTGCTCCTATGACAAGACCCTTATGCTCACTAACCTGCGTTCTTTCGATGCTCCGGAAGTCCTCATTCAGGGAAATGAGCCTATCCTTGACTTCTGCATTTCCTCGGATTCCGGCGACCTCTGGGCGATCTCACAGTCTGCTATATATCACTGCCGTAATACCGGCGGCAAGCTTGTATGCGATAGTACTCCTGTCCATGCTCCGGATAAGCACAAACTCCGGGCAATTACTGAGAATATCGGCGCTGATGAGGCAAACGACGTTCCTCTGGTGTTCTACAACCAGGGCAGCGGCTCGGACGGAATCCTCGGCACAGTTTCCGAAGGTGAGATAAAGCAGCTTCTCAACCTTGGCGAAGATGTGTTTATCCGACAGATGACTAACTGCTCCGTGGACGGAAAAAATTACCTTATCGCTGCCGGCGGTAAGGAGCAGAAGTCCTTCGTGGTCGTTATCCGTATCATTTCAAGCAGCGATTATCAGGTCATTTCCTCCGCTTCCATTCCCGTTGGCGACAGCGCTAATTCATTCGCCTTTATTAACTCCAAAGAGAATATGCGCCTTATCGTGCTTAACAAGAACAACACCATTGCTGCGCTGAAACTGAACCCGGATATGACTATCGCTGCGGATATTGCAAGCGTTAAGACTCCCGCTCAGCCCATTTGCATCGACGTGCTTGACGACCTTGCCCTTGTGGGACTGCTTAACGGTCAGATCATGAGGCTGAACTTCACTTCCGATACCATTTCGGTTTCCGATTTCATCAATACCCACGCCGACCTTATCGCTAACCACGATATCGACCTGAGTACCTGCGTTTTTGAAAACGATCAGACAAAACGATCATTCATCGACCTGCTGAAAGACTACTTCACTATTTAAGGAGATTACAATGGATAAGAAAATTTATGAGATCGTCGAAATGCCTAACGGCTTGAAAATGCTTAGTATACTGCCAATAAATAATACCGGCGTTGCTATGGCTTACACAAGTATCCGTAATGCTGAGGGGGATTCAGATGAACCTGCCGGCAAGTTCAACCCGAATCTTTACAAGCTTTACAGTGACCAGGACATTTTTGAAAACGGTATCCGTGACTTCCGTCTGGGCTGCGAGGCGGTGGGAATTTCCGACAGGGACGTTATCACTAACCGCCTTATCGCTTTCACGGATAAGGTGCGCTCCGTCAGTGCTGATGACCTGAAGGGATACGATATCTACAGCGAGGAATCCGCTCCCAGAGCCGACGGTCTTATAACAGATGACAAGAATGTGTGCCTTTTCAACTACGCCGCCGACTGCGCTATCGCTTTCTTCCTCGACCCGGTGAAAAAGGTATGCGGAAGCTGCCACGCTTCATGGAGAGGTTCTCTTGTTGGAATATTCCAGAAGGAAGTAGAAGCTTTTGTCGCTCAGTACGGCTCTGATATCAAGGACATTATCTGCGTGGTATGCCCTTCTATCGGAATTGATAATTTTGAGGTGGGCGCTGACGTTGCAAAGCAGTTTAAAGACGCAGGCTTCGGTGAGTTTGTAGATGAACGCCGCTACGATAAGCCCCATGTTGATCTCCCCGGCGTGAACCGCAAGATCCTCCTCAGCACCGGTCTGTCCGAGGAAAATGTGTACGTCATCGACGATATGGATACTGTCCGGGACGCTGATCTCTGGCATAGCTTCCGCCGTGGCCCTATCGACGAGAATAACGTTCACCTTAATGGTCAGAACGGTTACTGGATACGCCTGAAATAGAATATTGACATTATAGGGCTTTTGTGCTATAATGTACCAAAGCCATACACCAATGCTCAGATTTCCTGAATAATAGACCTCCGAGGGGTTCTGATGATAAAAGCCGATACGTTTTTTGCGTGTCGGCTTTTTGTATGATTATTGTACGGTAAATGTACTGTTCTTTTGATGAACAGTATGATATAATTTATTCAGAAACAAAAACCAAACCTGAATCCTACGGAGGTAATAATTATGAACAGTAACAAAAACTTTAACATCATCAGCTTTATGATATGCAGCGCACTTAATAACTGCAAAATGAAGTACAACTGCTCCTGCGAATCAAACTCATCCATCGACTTCACTGACTCCCTCACCGGCATCTACGGCAACATCACAATCACCAGCACCCGCTCCTACGAACTGCTCTTGATCGACAATATAAACCGTACTCCTAAGTGGAGCGAGATCAAGGAGTTCGAGGATACGTTCCCTGCGAATAATTTTCATATCATTTACGACAGTACCGAAAACCAGGATATCGTAGTATTCTGCTACGATAACTGCCCCATAACGGACTGTACGTCGATTGATTCTTTCCAGAATACGTTCCTGAAAGCCTCCTTGAATGTGCTGCGCTTCCGCAGATTCATCGAGATGCAGGACTATCCTGACTGACCAGACATTCATGGCGCAGTCCCGGTGTTATATCTCCGGGGCTGCACATGAATCCCTATGTGGAAAGGTTCTAATATCTACGAAAGGAATGATTTTTGTGAAATGGCTCGACTGCAACCACTTTGCTCTGTTCGACAAGAGTTATTATGCTATAGATAATGATGTTCTCATTTTCGCTAATGTTTTTCTCAGCAAGCATA
>CAMOEP010000009.1 GCA_946612185.1 uncultured Ruminococcus sp. | reverse complement strand
CGTAAAATTCTGCCAAAAAGATGCGCTTTAGGATTAGTGTCAACACGCCCTAATTACCTTGATTACCAGATGCCTGGCTATGTTAGGTTCGCAAACAGAGATTATGAAAAAACCAATATTTACCCTGTAGCCGGTCTTAAAACAGTAGAACTTGAAACCTCTCCGTTCTCAGTTACCTGGAAGAATTATCCCTACAAGCTTCTTGAAGTATGCGAAAATACCGATAATTTCTATGAATGGAGCATTGACGGCGTGAACTATGTTACCGCTTTCGACCACCCCACCATCAGCGGTCTTTATCCCGGCACTGAGTACACAGTATATGTCCGCACAAATGGTGCAAGTGAACCTTTCTATACAGAGAAAATCACAACTGTTGATGCAAATGAAGCAGGAAGCGAGTACCTTGCTGACGAAGCAGCAAATATAGTACACGTTGATACAGCTTTCAAGCATAACTGCGAATTCAGCAGCAATATCGCAATGCACTACGTCGTTCCCAAGACTGACTTTGAGGGAATGGACAATATCCAACTTATGGTAAGCAAGGAAGTATACTCCGGCGGCAGTACAGTACCCGCTTACAAGAACACTATCATCACTTCCTACAGCGAAACTAAGGTTGGCGACACTGAGATGTATGAGTTCGTATTCCCCGGCATAACTTCCGTTGATATGCCAAGCAATATCTATGCGTCAGTTTACGCCGACAAGGACGGAAAGTCCTATATCTCACAGGTCGATAAGTTCAGCGTCAAGGAGTTCGCAATGAACCGCCTGCAAAAGTCTGCTTCTTCTTCCTTCAAGAAGCTTCTGGTGAATATGCTGAACTACGGCGCAGCGGCTCAGAAGCATTTCAGCATAAATACCGCAAATCTTGCAAATGCAAGCCTTACTTCCGCTCAGAAGAAGCTTGGCACTCAGACCGACTACACCCCCGTAAGCCATGAGTCCGTAAAAACTCTCTCCGGCGCTGCCGCTTCCTTCAACGGAAAGAACCTCCAGTTCGATACCAACATTATCCTGATGTATCGCCTGAAAATGGCTGGCGGTCAGAATATGAGCAAGGTGAAGCTGGTATGCAAGTACACAAGATTCGACGGTGTTGATGTTACGGTTAGTATCCCTGCTTCGCAGTTAACAAAGTCCGGCGAATACTACCTTGCAAGCTTCAGTTCACTGTGCATACCCGACCTGAGAAGCGTTGTCAGCGCAACTATCTGCGACGGCTCTAAGGCAATAAGCGATACCCTCAACTACAGCGTTGAGACTTACGTCTATAACCGTTTGCAGAATTCTACCAGCACGACCTATAAGACCCTGCTGAAGAAAATGATGAACTACAGCGTTTCCGCTGAGGAACACTTCGGTTGATGCGCATATTTCCATTTGGGGAACTCTCTTTTATGGGGAGTTCCTCATTTTTATAGTAATTTCCAATGAAAAAGTTTTCCTTAGGGTTGTATATAGGGTAGAGAACGAATCATTGAAAACAGTTTTTTTCAACATCTGAAAAAAATATGAAAAATTCTGAAAAAGTTTTCTTCAAAGTTGTATATAGGACAAAGGAACTTTCTGGTAGCAAGTTCCTGTATCCACATAGTTGCTTTATGGAAAAGGCGGTGATAGCGCAATATTTTTCGTAATAAAATAACTATTAACGGAGGTCAGTATTATGCCAAGATATGAAGACGATTCTATTTACAGCTTAGATGACGGTTTACTTTATCTTTCCGGTATAGAGCATAATTTTTTTAACAGAAGCGGCATTTCTATTAAAACTGTTGAGGAAATTTTTAACCAGTTAGGAATTGACAAGAGTTTATACGACAGCTACATAAATCACAACTGGTATGAGGACGACATTATGCGTTGGTCACTTATGCTTTCTGTTGCTGCGATTACCCGCAAAAAGGGAACATTCAAACATAAAGGTGTTACTGTTAAGATAGAGAATAGAAGCGATGACAGAGATAAAGCGTATTTGGATAATTTCGTTATATCTGTTAATAATACCCCTGTATTCCAGCTTTTTGAGGCATGGCATTACCCTACTTCCAATTATGTCATCAGATTCCTTAATCTCGGATTCTTAGACAAGACTATTTACAACGACTGGGACGATACTCCCGTTCTTAATGCGCTTTATCCAGACCGCTTTGCTGATTTTGACGATTAATACACTATTTGAAAATCTGAAGGCAACACCGCACAGAGATTGCGGTGCAGATACGCAGTCAGATTTTTCGGCAGATTGTGCAGAAATTTTGCAGGCATACTGACGTATGTCAAAAAATTTATGTGCAAGATGCCGGAAAATATGCAAGTATATGCGCTGCAAAGCCGTCAGGCGGTCTTTGTGCGGTGTTGCCTAAAACAAGGAGGTGACTTAGCATGAAAAACCCTGTTCTTGAGGCTTTTATCCGTAACTATACTGCAACCTGCCCTTACTGTGGTTACAAAGGCTCTGGCTGGCCTGATTCCGGCGAGTGCCCAAGCTGCGGTGAGACAAGCTGAGTGAAACACAACTGAATAAGCAAACAAAAGCTGCGGCGTTTCCAGAAAATGCCGTGGCTTTTTGCTTGTTCACAAAAAATTTACATTCTCAGGCGCACGAAACCGGCTTTTTCAGCGTTATTATGAATAGGAGATACTGAAGCAATAGGTTTTCAACATTTTCCACGGCTGTGTTGAATCTTTACAAAAATCTTGCAGAACTATTGCTTTTCCTTATCACCTAAAAACTTGACATTACGTCCTTCCTGCGTTATAATATTAGTTGTGGATATGCCCGGAAGGGCTTGTGACAACACCGCTTCACGTTTTTCGGCGGTGCTGCCCGTGATTATATTTTCATTGTGTAAAGGAGCAACTATGTTATCAAGTAAATTTATGGCAGTCTCTATGTCTGCCATGATCGCTATTGCTGCTGTGAATGTTCCTACAGCCGTTTATGCGGTCGAATATGACACCTCTGATGCTGACATCATTCTCAGCCCCGGCGATATCGACGGTGCGCAGTCCGTTATTGCCGCTGATATCATCTACAGCCTTGGCGACGTTAACGGCGACCAGTCCGTTACTTCCGCTGACGCATCACTTACCCTGGTGGAATATTCCAGGATCTCTGTGGGCGGTTCTCCCACACTTTCCGAGGCTCAGCTTGCTGCTGCTGACGTGGATTCCGACGACTTCATCACTTCCGCTGACGCTTCACTTATCCTCAGCTACTACGCTCACCTTTCTTCCGGCGGAAACAAGTCTATTTCCGAGTATATTTCATGGCTGGAGGAAAAACCTGCCGTAACCACTACAGAAGCGCCTGTTACTACTACCACTACTTCTACAACAGAAGCTCCGGTCACTACTACTACCACCACAACTCCCGCCGGCGACCTGTACACTACTTACAATGTTACCACCGGTCTGAACATTAGAAAAACTGCTTCCACTTCTGCTGAGATACTGGGCTCTATCCCGGCTAATGCGAAGTTCTACGTTACAAATACCTCCGGAAGCTGGGCACAGGTCACTTACAACGGCATCACCGGCTGGGTAAACAGCAACTACATAACCCTCGCTGGTACTTCCACTTCCACCACAAATACTACAACTTCTACTACGACCACTTCCACCACCACTACAACTACAGCAAAGCCCACCACCACCACTACTACCTCTACCACAACCACCACTTCTACCACCAAAGCAACTACCACTACAGCTAAGCCTGCCGGCGACCTCTACACAACCAAGAACGTTGTTACCGGTCTGAATATCAGAAAGTCCTACTCTACAAACAGCGATATATTAGGTTCTATCCCTGCCGGTGCGCAGTTCTACGTTACAAGTATATATAACGGCTGGGCTCATACAGTTTACAACGGCGTTTCAGGCTGGGGAAGCTGCGACTACATCTCCCTGGTAAGTTCCTCCACTACTTCTACCACTACTGCCACTACTACGACCACCGCACCCGTTACTACCGCTACTACTACAACCACCCAAGCCGGTGAACTGTACACCACCTATGGCGTTACTATCTACCTGAACCAGCGTGTTTCTCCTATGATAAATGCAAATCCTGTTGGTTCTATCCCGGCAAATGCCCAGTTCTACGTCCTCAAGACTGACGGTCTGTGGGCTTATGCTGAGTATAACGGCGTTAAGGGCTACGTTAACTGTGCTTTCATCAAAAAGCCCGGTTCTAATACAAATGCTCATAAGTACCCACTGGCTGCTGCAAAACTCAATGCTGTAGGCTGGGATATGCAGGCTGCTTTCAAAGCTGCATCTGCTATTCCTTACTATGGTCACACCGCTGATATGCCCCAGACTGCCGATACTTCTATGGAGTGGTACGCTGACTACGGATTCAAGAACGGCAAGGGCAACTGCTACGTTATGGCGGCTATGTTCTGCGAAATGGCAAAGTCTATGGGCTATGAGGCTCACCAGATATCCGGTAAAGTTCCGCTTCTTGCAGGCGGCTACGGCCCTCACTCCTGGGTTGAAGTCGTTGTGAACGGCACTACCTACGTCTGCGACCCTGACTTCACCAACGAGACCGGCTACAACGGCTATATGATAAACTATGGTCAGTCCGGTACATGGCGCTACGTTAAAGAAACTACAATGAGCTGATTCGGAGGCTAATATGAATAAAAAACTGATACTTACATCTATCATTATGGCTCTGACCCTTACAAGCTGCGGAAGTGCTATCGGGTCAGCGCCCACAAGCCCTACGGCTACTGAGCCGGCTTCTACCGCCGCTTCTACCACTGAAGCTGCTTCCACAACTGCTGCTGCAACTACAGAAGCTGCTGAGGAAGTAAAGACTATCGGTAAGAAGGCAGAAGGCGCTTATGCTCCGGAACTTACCAATAATACCGGCAAGGACATCATCGCCTTCACTGTAAAGTCCGACGATGAGGACGACTTTCCGGAGAATATGCTGGAAAAGGACGATACATTTAAAAAGGACGAGAAACGTGTACTCTACTATGCTGCTCCCGACGAGGCTGAAAATGCCCTCCCGGAGAATAATACCCCCGTCCTCTCAACTGCTTACACTGTAAAGCTAACTTTCAGCGATAATACTACCGCTGAGCTTCACCAGTTCCCCTTTGACACTATGGACAAGGCTTCTATCGAATTCGAGGACGATATCGTTTTCATAAGCTACGAGTCTAAGGTAACTAAGGAAAAGACTTCCACCAAGGAGTCTGAGGCTATGATCTCCGGCAAGAACACTCAGTCCGCTGAGCCGGACGCTCCTGCGGTTGTTGATAACGGTTCTCAGCAGAATATTGATAACTCAGGCGATGGCAATAACAGCTATACCGGCGGAAATGACGCTCCTGCGTACACTCCCGACCCTGAGCCTGCGTACACTCCTGACCCGGAGCCGGCATATACTCCCGACCCTGAGCCTGCGTATACACCTGACCCAGAGCCGGTTCAGCCCGATCCAGAGCCGGTTCAGCCCGACCCTCAGCCTGCTACAGAAGCTCCTGTGGCTAACGACCCTGATCCTAACGGCGGCTGTCTCCAGGGCGGAGGACTGTTCTATTGAGTTCCGGTAAGATACTTTACCTCAATCGCCTGAAAGCCTTAGCGTGTATTGCCGTGGTGGTTCTGCACACTTTCTACGCCGCCGACAGCTTTGCCCTGACTACCGGGCAGCATATGCTGGCGATGAGCGTGCGAAACCTTATGGCGTGGGCTGTGCCTGCTTTTGTAATGAGCAGCGGCGCACTCCTTCTCGACCCGGCAAGGAATACTGATACCAAGAAGATATACCGTAAGTATATACCCCGAATGATAATCGACCTTATCGTTTTTTCCCTGCTGTTTTCACTTTTCGACGGCATCTTTGTGGAAAAGTCGGTGACAGTGGGAACTTTCGTCCGGGGAGTGCAGAACGTATATATGGGTACTGGCTGGAAGCATATGTGGTATATTTACCTGATGCTGGTGATATACGTCACTTTGCCGGTGTACAGGATAGTTACCCGGAATGTAAAGGAAAGCGAACTGAGGTACATAATGATACTGTACGCCGTGGGAACGTCGCTGCTTCCAATGTTAGAAGCGGCTCTTGATGTTAAGCTTCCCTTTTACATCTTCGTTTACAGTATATACCCACTGTATTTATTCGGCGGATATATGCTCCACAAGTACGGCTGTTTCCGTAAACCGGCAGCAGGCGTATTCATCGGCGTTTACGCATTTGCTACTGTAGTGCTGACCTATGTGGGACTTGTAGGCGGACAGGAGTTCATAAACGGCTACCTGGGCAACTACTCCTCGCCGGTCATCATACTGGGTTCACTGGGAGCGTTCCTCCTGATGCGTGGGACTGAACAGAAGTCCTGGGGCAGACTGGACGTTATTGCCGGGAAGATATCGAAGTACTCCTTTGGTATATACCTGGTGCATATGGCAGTTTTGAAGTTCATGCTGGTGGTAATGCAGATAAATCCCTTTGAGCAGCTTGGATTCCTGATGCTGATACTGATGACGGCGATAACCTTTGGAATATCCTACATTCTTACAGCGGCGTTTGAGCTGGTCAAGTCCAAGATATAAATCGTAATACATAATGCGGCGATATAAAAAACCGTCCGGCTGCGGTACACACTGTACTGCGTCGGGCGGATTTTTTGTTGAATGTTCGGTAGACTTTCAATTCTCTAAAAACACTACCGTTAACCGAACATTATAGATTATGAAATTTTTTTCAAATTTCTTGTCCACTTTCTCAAATTTGCTCCGAGTGTATTTAGTGAAGGCGGTCAACTCCGCTTACTATATGCGCATATATTTTCAAACGAGGTGATGACTATGAACGACAGCCAGCTTATCAGCCTGATGAACCGCTCCCCACATGAGGGCAGACGGGCTTTCTTTGAAGAATTCGTCGGCTACGTCTACGCTGTGACTGCCAATAAACTGCGTGCCCTTGCTTCCCGTGAGGACATTGAGGAATGTGTCAGCGATATTTTCGCTGAACTATACCGCTGCATCGACCGGGGGCTTTCCGGCGGCGATTCCGACCTGAAAGCCCTGGTCACTGTGGTGGCTAAGCGAAAAGCTATCGACTACTTCCGCAGACTTTCGTCACCGTCCTTCCAAGATACCTTTTCAATTGATGATGACTGCTATGCTGACTACGCAAGCCGGGATAATGTCCAGGCGCAGACCGAAAATAAAGAGCGGAATTCCATTCTCTACCAGCGTATCAAAGAACTGGGCGACCCGGATTCCTCTATCATCATTCAACAGTTCTTCTACGGCAGAACTGCACGACAGATCGCCGCTGCACTGGAAATGTCAGAAGCCGCCGTGCAAAAACGTTCCAGCCGTGCAAGAACTAAACTCAAAAAATTACTTATAATGTCAGGTATCGAGGAGGGGTCAATATGAATGACTGGGAGAACCTTTTTATGAACACCGACCAGCATACTATCGAGGATATCGCTGAGAATTTTCCGGTTTTGAGCGATGAGGAGAAAGAGAGGATATTTGCTATGAGCGAAAGAAAGTATAATAATACAAATAATGATCAGCTTCACGAACAGGTTTCCGGCGTTGAGGTATACCGCCGTCCCCGCTGGTATAAGACTGCCGCAATCGCTGCTGCCGCTGTACTGGCTGTCACAGGTATCGGCGGAAGCTTCTACTTCATCAGCAGAAACGGCTCGCCCAACAACAAGTCCGCTAACGACGTGGTGGAGACTGTAACCGAAACTTCTACCGATGCAGAGGAAGTAACCACCGTGGAGGAAGATACCACCGAGGAAGCAACCTATTCCACCGACAACACCGACCCAGAAGTACTCCTTGCATCCGCCTATGAGTTAACTGCCGGTTATGCGGACGTTTACCGAATGCTTCAGTGGTACGGCTTGAACGTGGACGAGAGCCAGAGTATCACTTTTAACCCACACCTTAGCTATTCCGAGAGCTTTGACGAGTGGGAGATCAATGAGACTTACTACAAGGTCACTGACGAGAGGTTCAAGTCTATTGAGGATATTAAGAACTTTGCACGCCAGTATCTTACCGATTCCGTACTTGGACTGACAGAGAGCGACGAATCCGGCTTCCCAAGAACCGGTTTCGGCAGCAGCTTCACTTCCTACTTTGACTATGGCAACTACAGCCTGTGTCCAACCGGTGAGCGTTTTGAACTTGACCAGATAACCGACCCGTCAGGTGAGCCGTTATCCTTCGGATTCAGCGACTATATCGAGTATAACGGCGAGCTTTACTCCAAGATCCCTCACCAGCAGCCAGATGAAAAGTTCTTCGGCAGCGAAGCGGAAATTGTGGATTCCGGCGACGGCTGGTTCACCGTACAGCGCCTTGTTACCGAGCATTATTGCACTTTCCCCACCAGCGATACCGGCGCACCGGTCTGGTTCCGCATAGTTGATGACGGCGGCACCTGGAAGATCGACAACGTTGATGTGGGTTCACCTGTGGAGTACGATGCTTATGTGATGATGCAGTGCTACTACGACTTCCTCCGCAACTTCTCCAGCGCCGAGAACAGCGACACTTCCGACATGATCGAAGTGAACGGCGTAAGCTATGCTAAGTACGCATCAAGCTACACTCTTGGCGACGCTCTTAGTGGCTACGCTATGGAGGGGATAAGCGACCCGCTGGAGGGCATAAAGGAGTATACTAAGCTGTACTTTACCGACGAGGCAATTGACCAGTTCATGCCTGACCTTATCGGCGGAAAGTTCATCACTCAGGACGGTACGCTGTATATCCGTCAGGACGAGGGCGACCCCATATTCGTAAGCGGTGAAAAGCCCGTGTTCAAGTGGGATATGGCTGACATTCAGGAAAATACCGAGATACTAAGCGTCAGCGATGACGAGATAAGCGTCCGCACAGTTTACTACTATGCTGACGGAACACCTTTCCACACAGTCAGCGCAACTATCGAAAGAACCGAAAACTCCTACAACCTCTTCACCTCCTTCATCATAGAATAAGCAAGCTGGAGCCAGCTTGACCGCTCCCACGTTGACGCTCGTTAACTCGCTTACTTTGGTAGAACATCACATTTTGCCGTCGCTCAACCGTGTTTGTACTGGTACAGAGTTCTGTTTTAGAATTGTGTAAATGTTATGCTTTACAATTCTTCCAGTGAACAAAGTCCCAGTAAAATATTGTTGAACGACGGCAAATTTATCGCTTCTCACGTTGACGCTCGCAAGCTGGAGCCAGCTTGACCGCATATCACGATGACGCTCGTTAACTCGCTTACTTAGTAGAATAACGACTTTTGCCGTCGCTCAACCTTATCTGTACTGGTACTAAGTTCTATTCAGGAAATTCTGTAAATGTGTCGTTTTACAGTTTTCCCAAAGAACTTTGTACCAGTAAAAACATGGTTGAGCGACGGCAAAATCACCGTTTCTAAAAAAGTGAGCAAGCGTAAGCGAGCGTCAACGTGGGTGTGGTCAAGCTGACGCAGCTTGCAGCTTTCTTTTAGTATAAGGAGAATTTTGTTATGAGGGATTGCTTGAATTTATCTTCTGCGGCGAAAACTACCGCCGCAAAGAGTGTGGAGCGCATAATTACGCATTACGCATTAAACTTATCAGCCCCAGGGGTTAGTTGAGGAAGAACCGCCTGCTGCTGTGCCGCCGGAAAGTGTTCCGCCAAAGGCTGCAAGCTGTGTCTGGTCAAGTTCCTGGAAGTAGGTGCTGCCGGAAAGTGTTCCGCCGGTATAGAATGAACCGGATACGCCTGAACCGCCTGCCTTGAGCTGTGATACGCTCTTGTCTACGATGAAGGATACGATAACCTTGCCGTCATTGCCTACCAGTGAAAGTCTGGTGTTTGCGGATACTGATGCGGAAGCTGTTACTGATGCGCTCATGGAGCTGCCGCCCATGCTCATTCCGCCGCTGCCGCAGTTGGATACCCATGTTCCGCCGTTTACGGAGATAGAGTTGCCGCTGTCGCCGCAGTCGAAAGGCTCGTTGCCATTAGTAACCACATAGCCGCCGTTGATAACGATGTTGCCGTTTGAATCGTAACCGTCGTGGTCGCCGTCAGTTACGTTTACCAGTGCAAAACCGCCGTTGAACTCAATGATGTAGTCACCTGATGCGCTGCCGCCGAAGCCGCCCTGTGACCAGGGATTTCCGGAAGATGCGCCAGAACCGTCGCTGCCGCCTGCTGCATTGTAGCCGTCGTCAGTGGAGTTAACGATAACGCTGCCGCTGTTGTGGTAGATCTTCTGACCCTCGATACCCTCGTAGGACTTGGAAACTGCTACAACTACATCGTCGTACTTGCCGCTGTTCTTTGTGCCTATTGTGAGAGTGTGATCGGAGTGTGCGCCGTCGTCAGCAGATGCAAGCTGAATTGCGCCGCCTACAAGGTTCATGTCGCCGCCGCAGTGGATAGCGTCGTCGGAAGCGTCGATATTTACACTGCCGCCGTTTATTGTGATATTACCAGCGCTCTGCCATGTTGTGCCGGCTGCGTCGTAAAGACCTACAGACTTGATACCCTTTGCGCTAAGGTCAGTGGGCATCTTGTTGGAGTTGCCGTCCATTCCGCCCATTCCGCCAGGACCTCCCTGACCGCCGGGTGCGGTTGTAGTACCGGAAGCTGTGTAGCTGCTGCCCTGGTAGGTGTAGATAGTCAGGTCGCCGTCGTTCATTACGAAGTTCTGCTCAGCCTGGATACCGTCACCGAAGGAAGTGATATTGATAGTACCGCCGTTGATAGTTACCACGCCGTACTCCTTTTCGGAAGTGGAAGCGTCGGTAGATGATGACTTGATACCGTCACCGGCAGTTGACTTTACAGTGATGTTCAGACCGCTGTTATCAGCAGCAGTTCCGTCGGACTTTGTAGTATCACCGATAGTAACGCTGTCCTTGCCTCTGATGCCGTCGTCAACAGCGTTTACCTGGATAGTGCCGTTGTAAAGCTTCAGGTCATTCTTGGAAACGATGCCGTCCTGATAGTTGCCGTTAACGATGAGAGTACCCTTGCCCTTGATCTTCAGGTCATCTCTTGAGAAGATAGCGGCATTGATCTGGTTAGTAGTTCCGTCGGAATCTGTGTATGAATCGGTGTGATTTGTGCCGTCGGAGATAGTATTTACAGTGCCGTTCTTGGCAACGATCTGCACTTCGTCACCAATAGAAGCAACGTAGATAGGAGCAACGCTGTCGTTAGTCATAGTAACGCCGTTAAGGTCGAGTTCAACAACGCCGTCGGGGTAAGCAGTCTTGTCCACGTCAACGATGATCTGTAAACCGCTGCCGCTGCCGGTAACTGTGTATACACCAGGCTTAGTGATAGTAGCGATATTTGAAGCAACTGATACAGAATCAGCAGGAGCGTCGCTGGAAATGCTGTTTTCGGAGAGAGTGAGGGTCATTCCGTCGGTAGTAACAGGTGTAACGACCTCGCCGCCAGAAGTCTTACCGGCAGGATTTACATTCTCGAAAGTGGTGATGCTGTTTGTAAGGGTGAAGGAATCAGCAGCATCGTTATTATATGTTACTGTTGCGCCTGTGGAAGCATTTGTCAGGGTATAGCTCTGACCACGAACGAGAGATGCATCGGAAATGAGGACGTACTTATACTTCTTAGTCCACTTGGAAGCTGTCACATTGCCTACAGTGATAGCGTTAGCCTTTTTCCATGTTCCGTCGGTGGAAGCAGCGTCGTCGATGCAGTTGAGGAGGATAGTGGACTGGCTGGAAGTGAGGAGAGTTGCGTCAGCCTGATTATCAGTAGCAGTAGCGATAACTGTACCGCCTGTGATATTAACGCCGGTAGTAGAAGTAAGACCTCTGTCACCGCCTGCGAGAACGCTGCCGCCGCTGATGTCGATAGTTGTTGCGGACTGGATAGCGTCGTTGCCAGCCTTTATCTCGATAGTTCCGTCCTCGATAGTAACTGCGCCCTGTGAGGACTTGATGCCGTCGCCTTCAGCATCAACATTGACTTCGCCGCCCTTCACAGTAACGGAAGTCTTGCCCTTGATAGCGTCAGTTTCGTCGGTAGCGTTGAGGGTATTAACGTTCACAACGCCTCCGGTAATTTTGATATCGTTGTTGCAGGAGATACCGTCCTGAGTGTTGGCGGTCAGGTTAAGGATACCTGTTCCGTTCGTACCGCCCTTGATAGTGATATCGTCCTTAGCTTCGATAACAGCAGCGCCCAGGTTGTCGCCGGAGTAAGCTGTATCGCCGTCGGAGATATTGTTGATAGTGCCGTCAACCAGATTAAGGGAAGTGTTCTCAGCGTTTGTGACCAGTATCGCAGGAGCGCTCTTGCCGGTGATGCTTGCGCCGTTGAGGTATATCTTAACGGTCTCAGGGTCAGCCACTTCGTCAGTAACATTAACGTTTATCTGACCGTCGTCGAGAGTACCGTCAACGTAGAAAGTACCGGAGTGGGTGATAGTGATAACAGAGCCGTTTACCTCAGCGTAGTTGCCGTCGATAGCAGCAGAAGCGCCATTGAGGTGGATGTAAGTTATCTGAGCGATGGGGTCATCAGCGCCGGTAGTAGTCTCGGTGGAGGAAGGCTCGGTAGTTCCGGGAACAATAACTTCGCCAACGGGGAGAGTTATCATACCAGCATCAGCCTGCTGGATAAGGGCAGCGTCCTTAACGTCCACAACGCCGTCCAGGTTAACGTCTGAGTTAGCGAGAGCGTCCTCATCGAGAGGGTACTTAGAGGTGTTTGAAGCGTACTGGAGAACAGTAACAACGTCTGAAACTGAGATAACGCCGCTGAGGTCTGCATCGCCGTAAACGGTTACTTTACCGGCAGCGGAGGCGTTTGAGAGGGGAGCGCCTGCTGCGGTAACTGCGGAAGCGATCATGCAAGCGGAGGAAAGTCCAGCCAGTAACTTCTTAGTGTTTACCTTTTTCATGGTTATCATACTCCTTATAAATAATAATGATATAAATGTTTTCTTACCGTACTTTTTTACTATTCTTTATCTTTACTTGTTCCCTATGTCTAAGAGTATAAACCCTAATTCTTAAAATAATCTTAAACGAACTGGAGTCAGTTCGATCACTTATCACGTTGACGCTCGTTAACTCGCTTACTTTAAAAGAAACGGAACTTTTGCCGTCGCTCAACCTTATTCTGCTTGGTACAGAGTTCTACGCAGAATAAAAAAAGCGGCAGCCTTTATAGACTGCCGGGTAAATAATTCAATTAACTGGATATACGCCGTTTGACCACCCCTACGTTGTCGCTCTTTTCTCTCGCTTACTTTAAAAGAAGCGGAACTTTTGTCGCCACTCAACTGTGTTTTCCTTGGTACTACGCTCATCGGTAGAATTATAAAGCGGCAGTTTTACAGACTTTCCTGAATAGAACTTAGTACCATTGAAAAGCGGGTTGAGCGACGGCAAAATGTGATGTTCTGTCAAGGTAAGCGAGCGTAAGCAAGCGTCAACGTGATATGTGGTCAAGCTGACGCAGCTTGCAAGCTGACTACAGCTTGTATTGTTTCATGTCGAGGCGGTGTACGAATTCTTCTACAGGGAGCGGCTTGTCAAATAAGTATCCCTGCGCTAATTCACATTCGTTTACCTGGAGTGTGTGAAGCTGTCTCGTTGTCTCAACGCCCTCCACTATGCACTCAAGCCCAAGTTCCTTCGCCATTGCTATAACGTGCCGGAACATTATCCCACGGATACTATTCGCATCTTCTTCGTCAAGCGGCAGAAAACTACGGTCAACTTTCAGCACGTTCCAGGGTATCACACGAAGCAGATTCAGCGACGAATATCCCATTCCAAAGTCATCAACGGACGTATATATATGCGCCGCCTGCAAGCCGCCTACCAAACGTTTCAGGTCACGGAACTCAACGTCCGTAGTTGTCTCAGTAAGCTCTATCTCAATGTACTCATGCGGCACGTTGTTGCGGTCAATTATGTCGATAATATTATCCAGAAGCCTGTTGTCCATCATGTGCTTACGGGAAAGGTTCACCGACACACGCACAACTCTCCGCCCCTGGTCAAGCCAGCTTCGGATATCCCGGCACACCATGTTCAGCATATAAAAGTCAAGCTTGCATATGTCATTAGTCTCCTCAAGGACAGGTATGAACTCCGCCGGGGAGATAATCTTTCCCTTGCGAATCCACCGGCAAAGCGCCTCTGCTCCGCATATCTCGCCAGTATTTGTGTTCACCTTCGGCTGATAGTAGACCTTGAACTCCTCATTTGCCAGTGCCTCCGGGAAACGCTGCTGGATACGCATGGACTTGTCCTTCTGGGCGCTGATTGTGCCATCATAGTAGATAAGATGTCCGTACTTTCCGGTCTGGGCGATGCGCTCTGCGGATATCATCTTGCCCATTATGTCCGGGGGAGTAATAAAGGTATAGTCGTCGGGAATGACGAAAACGCCGGTACTTGTCCGTATTTTCAGGATATCGCCGCTGTCGTCGTATGTCACCATTCCCTCGTTGAGAAAGGAAAGAAGCTCCGGTAAGTCGCTGCTATCACAGAGACAGACGAAGTTATCGCCGCCAAGACGTGCAACAGTTCCGCTGCTGCCGATGATACGTTCCACTTCCTTGTAGTGGTTCATCATGACGATATCGCCGTTTTTCCTGCCGATCTCCTCGTTGACGAGGGAGAAGTGGCGCAGGTTGTAATTAAGGGCAACTGTTCCGTCCAGACCGCCGGGGTGATTTTTCCAGGAAATGAAGTTATAGAACGAGCGGGTATTTCTGTAGCCGGAGTCGTCGAAGAACGCCATAGACTCAGCGATATCCTGCAAGCGGTTGCGGCTGATGTAAGCCAGGGCAGTACGCATAGTAAGGTCCACACGTTTAAGCTCGATATCTGAGAGGGGAGGCTCGTCCGGGGACATATACACTGTCATGGTGGATATTGACATAAGCTTGGTTACAAAGCGAACGGTATGGACGGGAACGTCCTCAATGCCCATATCATAGCTTACCATAGTCTCGCCAATGCCGGAATTTTCATTGGCAGGGGTGCGGAAGAAGCGAGTAACGCCTTTGGAGAGCCGGAACAAGGCAGCAATCTGGTTCAGGAGGGATTCAATGAGAGGTATGTCAGGGGCTTTGTTGACGTTAGCGGTTGCAGAAGCAAGCTGTTCATAGAGTTTATAGAATTGTATGGTACGATCGTCGATATTCATTAGATCCACCTCTTTCGGGAAAATTAACTGACTGCCTAAAGTCAGTATCAAGGGGAGAAACCCATTCCGTCATAACCATTATATCAGATAATTACCTAAAATTCAAGTCCAAACCATGAACAAAATGTTACAAATGAATAATTTGTGAGTAAATGCATAATCGTTACAGGCACGGTTTTAAAAATGCGGTGTTTGCCAGACTTGTGGTGAACTGCATCTTTAAACATAGCCGCTATTTCTATTCACTTATTTTGTCGATACCGGCAAAAGTCTCAAACTCTGCCACAGGCATTGGTTTCGCAAAATAGAACCCCTGAAACAGACTGCACCCCATTCCTGACAAGGACTGAAACTGGATATGATTCTCCACGCCCTCTGTCAGCGCCAATATACCAAGTTCCTTGGACAAATTGATGATGTTCTTCACTATCGTGTCCGCCTTGGACTTTTCCTTTGTCCGACCGAGAAACTTCATGTCTATCTTTAGCACATCTACCGGCATATCTTTTAACATATTCAGTGATGAGTATCCGCTTCCGAAATCGTCCATTTCTACCACGAACCCATTCCGCCGGAAGTCCTCAAGCATTTGCATTCTGCTGTCTGCGTCGTTCATCATCACCGTTTCCGTTATCTCAATGCGCAGTTTCGATGGGTCTACGCCGTATTCGCTTGCAAGTCCCTTGATCTCCGCTACCACGTCCGTGAAGTAGAAGTCCTTGGGGGAGATGTTCACCGAGATGAACTTGTCACAGCCTATTTTCTGCCACTTTTGCAGTATCTCGCAGGCGCTTCGCCACATATATCGGTCTATTTCCACAATCATGCCGTTCTTCTCGAATATGGGTATGAAGGAAGCCGGCGATAGAAAACCATGCTCCGGGTGATTCCAGCGTGCCAGTGCCTCCGCTCCTACGATATTTCCGGAAATGTCTGCAATCGGCTGTAAATAGGGACATACCTGCCGTTCTCTTATGGCATCGTAAAGCTGGGCGGATATGTTCTGCCCCCAGAGTATCTGCTGGCGTATTTCGTTGTCGTAGTAGGCGATGTAGGTGTTGTACTCGTCCTTTATCGTGGCGAGGGCAAGGTGCGCACGGTCGAACATTACTGATATATCGCTGTCGTCGCTGTCGATTGCGTACACGCCCAGGTGTATCAGAAGCTTGTACTCCGCATTTTTGTAGCTTATCAACAACCTGGACAGAGTTTCGCTGATATTTTCAGGGTCGAACTCCTCCTTTGGGACAAGTACTCCGAAGGTATCGCCGCCAAGTCTGCCATAACAGCAGCGGTCTGACATATCATTATGTATCCACTGGGCGATGCATTTCAGGGCGTAGTCACCGAACTCCACGCCAAAAATGTCATTGACGACCTTGAAGTCCTTCACGTCAACGAACACGACATAGTACTCCACAGTCGGGTTATTTGCAAGAGTTTCAGCGATTCGCTTGTACAGATGTTCACGGGTGTACAGCCCGGTAAGGTGGTCATGAGTAGCTTCGTACATCTCACGCTTTATGCGCATTTTCGCCTCGGTAATGTCCCGGACACGCAGGTAAGTACCGGCAAGCTTCTTATGTTCGACAGTGACCGTATGTTCTTCGAGAATGTAGTAGCGAATTTCCTTGCCGTTGTGTATCATACGTTCAGCGGAAATGTTCTCTGGTTTGCCAGGGCCACCGAAAAGCTCGAAAAGCTTGGCAGAAGCGCTGTCCACATCGCCGGGGCGTATCTCAGTGAGAGCGCAGCCCTGGTCGTTTGCCCAGATACATTTCTGTGTAGGGTCGAACACGAAAAGAGCGTCAGTCATCTCCGAGGCGATGTTTGATAAAAGCCTGTCAAGCAGACGTAAAGGGCGATATATCAGTGAAAAGTAGAATATCAGCAGACCGAATAAGCCGAAGCCTATCATGGAGCGGTCAATAGGCGTGCGGGAGAATATGTAGAAAGTCTGCCATAGTCCGGCGATGAACATGGTCATGAGAATTATGGAGTATTTCTCCCGGTAGATTTTCGGCGTTTTCATGGCAGTAATGAAGAAAAGGAGCATGACGGAGATGAACAGCCCGTAGTCGATGAGTCGGTGAATGGACTGCCCCATAAGCGGGACGAATCGGAAGTAGTCGGCGTGTTCGACTTTGATAGTTTCTATTGTGAAGGTGAAGCCGGTAAACGGGTTCAGGAGGATCTGCAAAGTGTCGAGAAAGAGAAGCCAGTGAACAAAGCCGGGAATTTTCTGACCGTTTCCAGTGCCTTTGCAGTACTCGGCGGTAAACAGGATAAGGGCGAACATGACCATATCCATGCCGATAAAGTAGATATAACAGCCGAGGGTGGCTATATTCCGTGATGTGGAGCTTATGATAAGCAGGTTGCCTATGATAGGCGGAATAAGCGAGAAGTCGAGAGCAGCGACGAATTTACCGATACTTTTATGAGAGCGCAGAGCGATGATCGTGCATAGTGAAAGCGCCGTTATGAGAACGGCGAAAATAATAGAAAATTGTATTCTCATTACGAGAACCCCCTTAAAAAGCGAGTATTTCATCTAAATAAATCCTTGTGTACATTATACCACAACATTCCAACAAAATCAATAACAAATAATAAATAATCAACAGGCGATGCTTGAGATACAATTCATAATTCATAATACATAATGATCACTTGCTCGGCGGCGCTCCTTTTGTTTGCTGTACTTTTCAATAAATGCGTAATTATCGGTGCTTAACTATGGACTATCACTGAGCAAAAAAAATTAAGGCGGAAGAATCTCCGCCTTAATTCGTGCTATTTACTTCATTCCGCCCTTAATGTAGAAATTATCCTGGATAATAAGGGCACAGCCGCCGAGGAAATTGTTCTTTCCGTCAAGCTTACTAAGTACGACCCTCTCTGCGATATCTTCGCTCACAAGGCGTATCATCTCACGCTTAACATAATCAAACTGCTTCTCAGAAAGCTTGTAGTTATGCAGTACTATCTTCTTAGCAAAATGGCTGATAGCCAGGTTATTGATAAGTACTGTATACTTTGCGATAATGTCGTCAACCAATGTCTTTACAGGCTCTTCGCCTCTCATCAGTGACATAAACACATTGTCGATATTGATCTTGTTCTTGTCACCCTCAGTGAGTTCATAAAGCACAGGTGTCTTGTCCTTTGAGTAGATCTCCTGGAAGGCTGAAAGCATAGCATTTCTGGAAAGTTCCGCCTTCACAGAACCGTTCGGATAACCCTCATAAGCCCTTCCGTTTGGACTTACGATGTACTTTTCGATCATGGAGGTGTATGAAACATAGTCCTTGGAAAGTTCGTTCTTGTTGACTATGGCAAGGTTCACCTGATTGCCGTTAT
>CAMOEP010000008.1 GCA_946612185.1 uncultured Ruminococcus sp. | reverse complement strand
CCAGCAGATGCGGTCATTCCGGCACAAAGATGAGTCTGTCTGCCAAACCCCAGGTCGAAGGCAAGTTTCCGGAATTTTTGAACGTCCAGGCACTTGCTAAGTTCGATGAAGTACGGGTTACAGGAGTTCACCATAGCCTCTGTCATAGTCTGCTGACCGTGACCATCGTACTTATGACAGGCAAAACGCTGCCCGAATACGTCCGCCCAGCCGCCGCAGGTCATTACATATCCGTCCATACCCTCGTTCATAGCTTCGCAGGCGGTCACAAGCTTGAAAACTGAACCCACGCTATATGAGTAGAGACAACGGTTGATAAGCGGACTGTCCTCACTGGTTATCGCTTCCCCAATGTCGCTGCGATCGTAGGCAGGATAACTCGCCATTCCCAGAATATCGCCGGTCATGATGTCCGACACCACCACCGCCCCCTTTTTAATGTCCTTACTTTCGCATATCTCCTGAATGTCCTTGTCCAGGGTTGTGACCACGCCCGTATCCTGCAACCCAGAGCGGACTACCTGCTTTCCCTCGCCCAAAAGAATGTTCCCGAATCCGTCCGTGCCATATGTCACGGAGTTCTCGCCGGAAGGAGTACGCAATATCCGGTCGTAACCATATTCTATTCCTGACGCACCGGAATTCTCCGATAAATAGCCGATCGTATGGACTGCGATATTGCTGTCGTACCTCTCCGGAATCTCAAAAAAGGTAATGTCGGCGGACTCCGGAAGTTTACTTTTACAGCGAAAAAGAAACGGTGTCCCCTTGCGGACTGATACCTCAAATTCCGCCGGTTCAGCCGCAATACTCCTCAGTTTCTCAAGATTATCCGGCTTCGGAACTGCAACTGCCACAAGCTGATACTCCCGATTAGTCAGCGGTATCATGTTCCGGTCAAATATCGTCCCCTGACTTTCCCCGGCGTTTATGGTCAGCGACGATACGGAAAAGTCGGCGGCAGCAGTCTGCTCCTGAACGGCGAGCCGGTAGTAATTACAGCAGATCCCCAGGAATACGAAAAAGAACCCCGCTGCCAGTACGATTATCCTGTTTCCTGTAATTCTGCGCATAAAAAACCTCCTGCGAAATCTTGGTATTAGTGTTCCGCAGGAGGGGTGAATTATTCAAGTTCAAGGGTGAAAGGGCCGTCGTTTTCCAGGGCGACTTTCATGTACTCGCCAAATATTCCGGTCTGGACTTCCTTGCCAAGACTGCGGCAGTAATCCACGAAGTACTCATAAAGCCGCTTTGCCATATCCGGCGGCGCAGCGTGGGAAAATCCGGGGCGATTCTTCCGGCAGTCCGCATAAAGAGTGAACTGGGACACGATCAGAAGCTTGCCGTCCACGTCGTTTATGGACAGGTTTGTCTTATCATTTTCGTCCGGAAAGATACGCAGCTTCATTATCTTATCCGCCAGACGGCGGCAGTCCTCCTCGGTGTCCTCGCCGCCGATTCCCAGAAGTATCAGGTAACCTTTGCCGATGCTGCCCACGACCTCGCCGCCGACAGTAACAGATGCAGAGTTTACTCTCTGTAATACTATCTTCATTACTTCCGCACAACCTCCATTTCAAATGGCTTCAACTCAAGCTTGTCCTTGCCGACGGAGTTTATCATGCTGAACATTGGCTTAGGAAGCGGAATAATCACGGTTTTCTCAGAGTTGTTGAAGAAGCAGATATACTCGTCCCTGCCATTTGTGCGGGTAGTGACCTCAACGCCGAAAGGAAGCCCCATAAGGCGTGGTATACCGGTCTGCATCATAAGATTTCCGGCAAAACTCTCGTAGAAGTCCGACTCGCAGACTGTACCCACATAGTAGGTAACTCCTGCACAGTAGCGGTTCATTGTAACTGCCGGTATGCAGCGGTAGAAACCGTCATTATACTCTGCGTATGTTTTGGCAGTAGTCGGCTGGAGAAGGTCGCACCACTCACGGCAGACAAACTCGTTTCCGGCAAAGTCCCTGATAGACAGTTCATTATTGCCGATGGGGTCATACTCGGATATCTCAGCGCCGATGAGTTCCTTGAAAACCGTGGGCAGGGAGTCCATGATACAGTTGTTATACTCGTTCTTGACACCGCTTCGATTGGTAAGAACCAGAGTTCCGCCCTTGATGACATAGCGGTAAAGGTTCTCGGTAACGGAAGGCTTGTTGACATAAAGCGCCGGAGCGATTACCAGCTTATAACCCGAAAGGTCAGTTTTGGGTGAAACTACGTCAACGTTCGCACCGTATCTCATAAATGCCCGGTGAAATGCCATAAGCTGCTCAAGGTAGTAGAATCCCTCCACCTGGGGCTGGGCTCTGAGTGCAAACTCCGACTCCGGCGAATAAAGTATGGCAATATCGGAGATTATGGTGGTATTGTCCAGAATATTCAGCCGTGATACTGCTTTGCAGAGTTCGGAAAACTCATTGTATCTCCGGTTCGGAACGTTGCTGTGGTCAAGGATTCCATGCCAGTGCATCTCAGCGCCGGTGACAGCCGTTCTCCAGCGGAAGTGTACCACGGTATCAGCACCGTGAGCCATTGCCTGAAGTGCATAACCCATGATCTGCCCCGGACGAGGTGTCATGGACATAGGTGCCCAGCTTCCGGTAGGGCCGCTAAGCTGCTCCATTACCCAAAACAAGTCCTCCTTGACACCTCGCATGAAGTCAAGGTGGAAGGCGTGGGAGTAATACTGCTCAGTTCCGGCAGGCAGCTTTATAGGCGGATAGTTATCGTAGGAAACAAAGTCCAGGTCAGCGAAAAGTTTGTAGAAATCCGGCATATTCTCGCAGAACCAGGTATTTGTGGTAATGAGCGCACGCTTGACCTCCTTGCGTATCACCAGCGCAATATCACGGACGAAAGCGTTTGTGGAGTGTGAAGTGAATCTGAACCAGTCCAGGTTAAGCGTCGGGTTCTGCCAAGCCAGAGGATAGGCGTTTGGCGGCTGTATCTGTGTCACGCTGGAATACTCTCCGCTCCACACGCTGTTGCCAAAAGCAGCGTTTATGGTATTCACGTCGCCGTACTTTTCAATGAGCCAGTCACGGAACTTTGCCTTGCAAGTCTCACAGCAGCAGGGGTAAGCTTCAAGTTCATTGTCTATCTGCCATGCAACTACCGCCTGATTGCTGCCATATCTGCGAACCATCTGCTCGGTGATACGTCTTGCGTAGCTGCGGAAAGTCTCGTTATTCAGGCATCTGTGACCACGGATACCAAGCTGCTTCGGCTTACCGTCAGGGTTCACCTGCACGATGTCCGGGTACTGCTCATACATCCAAAGAGGCGGGCAGCTTGTGGGTATACCCAGAACTATGCCTATTGCGAAGCGTGAGAATATGCGGATAACGTCGTCCAGCCACTCAAAGTTGAAAACCCCGTCCTGGGGTTCAAGCCGTGACCAGGCAAATTCCGCAAGGCGGACTATCTTAACGCCTGTTCGTGCCATTGTCTCCGCATCACGTTCCCATAATGATCTGTCCCACTGTTCGGGGTAGTAGTCAACTCCTATCCTCATGATTCTCCTCCGATCTGAATATTGTACTCAATTATCTGGCAGTTCCCCATGAACCAGTTCCGGAACTGCTCAGTAGTCATATCATTGAAATAAGTCTCGATGACCCGGCATACTCCGCCGTGGCTGACGATAAGAACAGTCTTGCCGCTATATTCAGCGATAATGTGATCGAGCGCCGAATATACCCTGTGGCAAAGCTGAAAAAGCGACTCTCCCCCGCCCTTCATCTTAACGCCGAACTCAGTCTTGTTCTCGGCAAAACCCTCGGTAAACCGTGGTTTCCCCTCGAATTCACCATAGCACCACTCACGCAGCCTTTCATCGGTGATAATGGGTATACCGCACTTTTCCGAGACAGCCTTTGCTGTAGTCCGGGCACGCAGCATCGGAGAGCATACAATAAGGTCAACATCACCAAGTTCAGCCACACGCTCCGCAAGTTCCTGCGCCTGAGCAAGACCGGTTTCGTTGAGCGGCAGGTCGGTAGTACCGAGGATAATATCGTCCTTGTTGTAGTTTGTCTGACCGTGCCGTGTGGAGTATATCTTCATAACTCTGCCGCCTTTCTCAGTTCTGATGCAGCCGTTTCAAGCATCAGGCTGCTTGGGTTTTCACCGCCCATGATACGGGCAATTTCAGCAATTCTTCCCTGCTGGTCAAGGGGAGTGACATGAGTTTCAGTTCTCTCGTCAACCACCTGCTTTTCGATCATAAGATGATCATTCGCCATGACAGCTATCTGGGACAGGTGAGTAACGCAGATAACCTGACGGACTTTGCCGATCTCACGCAGTTTTATGCCGATTTTCTGGGCAGCTTTTCCGCTTACGCCGGTGTCTATCTCGTCGAATATCATCGTCGGGATACTGTCCTTGTCAGCAATAACGCTTTTCAGAGCAAGCATTATCCTGGAAAGTTCACCGCCTGATGCGATACGGGATATGGGCTTAGGTTCTTCGCCTTTATTAGCGGATATCAGGAATTCCACGGTGTCCATGCCGTTTATGGTAAGCTTGCCCGTCTCATGCCGAACCTGAAGGACTACTCCCTCCATATTCAGGAACTCAAGTTCCTCCGTAACACGCTCAGTGAAGTGCTGAGCAACAGTCTCACGGTAGTCAAACAGCGCTTTGGCACGTTCTGTCACCTTATGAAGCAGTTCTTCACGGCGATTGGTGAGTTTCTTTATCTCATCGCCGGAACTTTCAAGCTGAGTGATTTCCTGGCAGGCATTTTCGTACATTTCAGCCAGACCCTCGCAGTCGGTATTGTACTTTTTCCGCAGCCGGTTGATCTCGCCCAGCCTTTCGGAGATGTACTCCAGCCGCTGACCGTCAAGGTCGATATGCTCTGCTTCACGCTCCAGTTCCGAAGCGATGTCGGATAGTTCTATCTCAGCGGCGGAGATACGGTCGAAAAGTTCCGCAGTCGCCTTGCTGTCGTCGATAAACGGTGCTATCTCTGACTCCGCCGAGGAGAGCATCTCTATAACAGCATCGTCGCCGGATATCACCTGTGCGGCGGTCTTCATGGCGATAATGACCTTCTCCGCATTGCGAGCCACGGCGTACTCATGCTCCAGACGGTCGTCCTCGCCGGGAGTTATCTCCATTTCACCAATATCGCTGATTATCTCATTAAGCTCATTCAGCCGCTCATTACGGGCTTTTTCCTCTTTTTTAAGCTGCCCAAGCCGCCTTGCGATATGCTGTAGTTGGCGGAAACTGTTGCGGTAGTCCTCAAGAAGCTCCTCGTCGCCGTCGAAACTGTCGAGGATACTCAGATGACGTTCGCTGTCAAGGAGTATCTGGTTATCGTGCTGACCGTGGATATTGATAAGCAGGCTGCCTATTTCCCGAAGCTGGGAAGCGGTGGCAGTCCTGCCGTTTATGCGGGAAACGCTTCCACCGTCGGCGCTTATCTCACGGGTCACGGATATCTCCTCATTATCGTGGGCAACGCCCATTTCGTCCAGCCTGTCCATGACTTCCTCGGAAAGCTCAGTGAACAGCGCAGTAATTACCGCCTTATCGCAGCCTGTGCGGACGATATCCTTGCTGCTTCGCTGACCTAAAACGGCATTGATTCCGTTTATTAGTATCGACTTACCTGCACCTGTTTCGCCGGTGAATATATTCAGTCCTCTGCCGAGAGGTATGACCGCCTCACGGATAACTGCAAGATTTCTGATGTAGATTTCCTTTAACATTCACCATGCTCCTATCTTTCCGGAAAGATCTCGCTTTTGAATTTCTTCTCCAGCTTACGTGCGTCAGCCTCACTGCGCATAAGGATAAATATTGTATCATCACCGGCGATAGTTCCCACAACGCCATCATGATGGACTGAATCAATGGCAGCACAAGTACCCTGAGCCATACCAGCCCTGCACTTGACCACGATGGTATTCATCGCATGGTCAACTTCTATAACGGATTCAGCAAAAAGGCTCTTTTCCTTTACCGCAATAGCCGGCAGAGTATAGCGGAAAACTCCGCTTTCGTCACGCACTTTTACCAGCGAAAGCGTCTGTATATCTCTTGAAAGTGTAGCCTGGGTGGTCTTGACTCCACGCTCTGACAGAAGGCGGATCAGCTCCTCCTGAGTGGCAACAGGCTGTTGTTCGATCAGTTCAAGTATTATTTCATGTCTGCGGTTCTTCATTACATTCTCCGATCATTTCAGTGGCTTGCACATTTTTCTGCAAAGTGAGTCATGGAAAGAATTTCCTACCAGGTCAACGAATTGCAGGTCGTGTCTGCCCCGGCGTATCTCAATGGACTGACCCTCGCCCAGGTGCTTGCAGACCTCGCCGTCGATGCTTATCACAAGGGAATCCTCCCCGGCGGTTCGGTCAGTAAGGACGAGGCGGCGTTCCGGTGAGAAAAGGGTGGCTCTGGAAAAGAGCGAATGGGGACATATGAGCGTCATTTCGATACATTCAAGGTCTGGCTCGATAATAGGGCCGCCGGCGGAAAGAGCATAGGCAGTCGAGCCGGAAGGAGTGCTGAAAAGTACGCCGTCTGCACGGTATCGTCCCACAAGGTAGGAGTCGGCGTAAACCTCAAAATCGCAGATCCTGAAGCTTCCGGAACGTGCCGCAACCTCGTTCAGGGCGGTGTAAGTGGTTTGCTCCCCGTCCTTTCCGGTGATGCTCACGTCCACGGTCATGCGCCGTGAAAGGGCATAGTCACCGGTTTTGAGCAGGCGAAGCTTATCAAGCTGGTCAGCTTCAAGGCCTGCCATAAATCCCAGTGTACCAGTATTTATTCCCAGCATCTTTATGTCAGTACCCATAAGCTGCTTGGCACAGCGGAGTATAGTACCGTCGCCGCCGATAGCGATAACGATATCCGCCGGAGATTCCGGGGAAGGTACGTCCTCGAAGTGTATGAAATCCTTATCAGAAAAATCCTCCTGGAAGCGTGGGCTGAGACTGACCTCAATGTCTGCTGAGTGAAGCACATCGCAGACCTCCCTTGCACAGCTAAGAGCGTTTTTCTTCTGAAAATTCGGGTAAAGTGCCGCTTTCATATAATCCTCCTAAAGGCTGCCGAAGGCTTCCTCCGTAACAGCCCTGAAATCATGTTCCGGCGAATCACCGGGAGTTTTTTGCAGCAAGACCAGATACTCGATATTGCCGCTGCCGCCTTTCACAGGCGAAAAAGTATACCTTAGAGTCTGGAAACCCAGCGACTTTGCAAATTCATCCAGTTCAGAAAGGATACGGATATGCACCTTCCTGTCCTTGACGATGCCGCCCTTGCCGATGTCACGTCTGCCGGCTTCAAACTGCGGTTTTATCAGCACAGCCGCCTGACTGTTCTCCGCCAGAAGTGCATAGACCTGCGGAAGTACACGGGTAAGGGAGATGAAGGAAACGTCAGCGCTTATGAAGTCCGCAAAACCGCCGATATCTTCCGCAGAAACGCTTCGGATATCGGTGTTTTCCATATTCACCACACGGCTGTCCGCACGGAGGGAAGGCGCAAGCTGACCTGTTCCAACGTCAACAGCGTACACCTTCTCTGCGCCGCATTTGAGCATAAATTCCGTGAAACCTCCTGTAGATGCACCGATGTCCAGGCACACTTTCCCTGTAAGGTCAATATGGAAGCACTCTATCGCCTTTTGCAGTTTCAGAGCGCCTCTGCCCACAAAAAGCTCCTTCTCTGCGGACTCGATGACTTCGTCACCGGTGACTTCCGCCGCCGGTTTTTTGACAGTAACACCGTCCACGGTAACAGCGCCGGACTTTATCATTTCCTTTGCACGTTCCCGGCTTCTGGCTAACCCCTTTTCTACAAGAACCGCATCAAGCCTGGGCATCTGACTTACCTCCTGAAAGAACGTATTCCGCCATTTTACCGGCAGTCAGTCCCAATTCCTCAAGGCAGCCTGAAACGGTATTCTGCTTCTGGAAGCCCTCGGCTGCGACTCTGGAGTAATCGCCTCTGAATCCGGATTCCAGCAGTTTCAAGCCGAATTTCTCGGAGATACTGCCCTCGCCCACGGATTCCTCAAAGAATACTATGCGCTTGTAGCTGCTGATTTCGCTGATTATCTCGCTTGCAATGGGGAATATCTTTGTAAGCTTTAAGATATCGCAGTCCACACCCTGTTCAGCAAGCATATTTCTTGCGATATACGCCTCATTGTAAAGCCGTCCGTAGGTGATTATCAGTGTATCGCTTATTCCCTTGCGCATAAAAAGGTACTCGGTATTAAGGCAGTTGGTATTGAAACTTACGTTCTCGCTTCCTCTGGGATAGCGGACTGCAACCAGTCCACGGTTTGCGAAAACTGCCTTTTTAAGGCATACCCTCAGTTCCTCATAGCAAGAGGGTGAGTATATCACCGTTCCGGGAATCGTAGTCAGCATAGGCACATCGAACATACCCTGATGAGTTTCGCCGTCCTCGCCTACTATACCTGCCCTGTCTATACCGAGGACTACATGGTATCCGCCGATAGCGATGTCGTGGAGAAGCTGGTCATAAGCCCTTTGCAGGAACCTTGAGTACACGGCAAAGACCGGTATCTGACCCATTGAAGCCAATCCTCCGGCGAAAGTTACTGCGTGCTGCTCAGCGATTCCGACATCGAAGAACCTCTCCGGGAATTTCCAGCGGAAGTATTGCAGACCAGTGCCGTACTTCATAGCGGCAGTTATGGCGCATATCCTGTCGTCACGCTCTGCCAGTCTGCAAAGCTCTTTGCCGAATGCGCTGGAGTAGCTGTCCTTTGCGGATACCTCCGGGTTTCCTGTAGCTATATCGAAACGTGGTATACCATGAAATTCACCGGGATTTTCCTCAGCGGGAGGATACCCCTTGCCCTTCTTGGTCTTGACGTGGATAAGCACAGGCTTGTCGATGGTCTTTGCCATACCAATGACCCGTTCCAGCTCGGACTGATTATGACCATTAACAGGTCCGAGGTACACAAAGCCCATATCCTCGAACATTGTCCTGCCCAGGAGGGTAGACTTCAGTGAATCCTTGGTCATTTTTATACCCTTAGCAGCCTTCGAGCCTACCACGGGTATCTGGGTAAGTGTCTTTTCGACTTTCCGCTTAGTGTCGATATACTTCTCGGAATTGCGCAGGGTGGTCAGGTATTTCTCCAGTGAGCCTACGCTTTTGGATATCGACATATTATTATCGTTCAGCACCACGATCAGCCTGGAGGCGTGGTCGCAGTTATTCATTGCCTCATAGAACATACCACCAGTCATTGCGCCGTCACCGATGACCGCAATGGTATAATTATCCTTACCCTGAAGCTGCATAGCCTTTGCGATACCGCAGGCTACGGATACAGAGGTACTGCTGTGACCGGCGATATAGGTATCATGCGGCGATTCGTCGGGCTTGGGAAATCCGGAAATACCGTCCTTCTGACGTATCGTGCGAAGCTGGCTGGCACGTCCGGTAAGTATCTTATGGACGTAGCACTGATGCCCCACGTCCCAAATTATCTTATCCTCCGGGGAATTGAAGCATCTGTGCAGCGCAAGTGTAAGTTCCACCACGCCCAGATTTGATGCAAGGTGACCGCCTGTTGCGGAAATAGTCTCAATGAGCATCTCCCTTATCTCATGGCAAAGGCAGGCGCATTGAGTCAGATCCAGTTTTTTAAGATCCTCCGGCAGCGACATGGAAGAAAGGTCAAAACCGCTGCCGGTATTGTTGAGTTCGTTCATTTTAACATCTGCGGTATCCTCCGCACTCCTTGTACTATTTTCTGCGGCTAAGCAGTTTTGTTGTCAGTTCCTTGAGGAATTCATTATTGTCGATAGCGTCCAGCCATTCCAAAGCCTCAGATGTAGCCTTATCAGCGATCTTCTGAGCGCCGTCAAGTCCATAGAGAGTAACGAAAGTGGTCTTGTTAAGTTCCTCGTCGCTGCCGATAGGCTTGCCAAGTTCCGCTTCATCAGCGGTGATATCAAGGATATCGTCGATTATCTGGAAAGCAAGTCCCAGGCGCAGACCGTACTCAGCAGCAGCCCTGAGTGTCTCATTTCCTGCATCGGCACAGATAGCGCCCATAACGCAGGATACAGCAAGAAGCTGACCTGTCTTGCAGCGGTACATATTGCGAAGCTCGTCCTCGGAAACGTCAGTACGCTTCTCGTTGAGCAGGTCGATCATCTGACCGCCCATCATGCCGTCCCTGCCGATAGAGTTTGCCAGAACGGATATCATAAGCACCTTCTGGTCAGCGGAAAGTTCGCCGCAGTCAGCGATGACCTCAAAAGGCAGTACAGTCAGTGCATCGCCGGCGAGTATAGCAGTTGCCTCGTCGAACTGCTTATGACATGAAGGCTTGCCTCTGCGCAGGTCGTCGTTGTCCATAGCAGGCAGGTCATCGTGGATAAGTGAGCAGGTGTGTATCATCTCGATAGCGGCAGCCGGTGCAGTAGCGCACTCCAGTTCGCCGCCAAGTGCCTCACAGAAAGCGTAAACCAAAGCGGGTCTGATCCTCTTTCCGCCGGCTTCGAGGGAATAATTCATAGCGTCGATAAGCCTTTTCTGAGGCTCATTCTCCTCTTTGTAATCATTGAATCTTTTCAGGCTCTCCTCAGTCAGAGAAACGTACTGAGCCATTTTTTCTTCAAAATTAGTCATAATTATTTTCCGGCGCTGCAAATCCGCCGTCCTCCGTTATTTTTATTTGCGCTTCACTGAGCTGCTTTTTGCAGACGGCTGCGAGCCTTACGCCCTCGCCGTATAGTTCTACCGCCTTTTCAAGCGGAATTTCACCCTTTGATAATTCCGCAACCACAGCGGAAAGTTTTTTCATATTTTCCTCAAATGTGATCTTTTCTTCCATAACTCACCATACTTCCTTTATTTCAGCTGAAGCACCGCCCTCATGGAAACGAAGCTGCACACTGTCGCCAACAGCAAGTTCATTCTTGCTGCGAACCAGCTTTTCGCCGCTGTACACCAGTGAATAGCCCCTTTCCAGGACTTTCAGGGGACTGAGGCTGTCCAGTCTTGCGATATTCTCGTTCAGGCGTGAATCCAGCCTGCTGAGTATCGCTTCAAAAGCGCTGCTGTTCCTGCTTTCCAGCGTACTTAGCTGCTGCTGCATAAGTTTGAGCCGGTTTTCGGGAGACTGCGCAGAAAGCGCGCTGGAAAGGGCTTTGAGGGAGTCCTCAGCTTTGCTGATACACTTCTCAGCCTCACGGTGGCAGGACTTCTCAAGCGCATCTATCTGCTCCATTATCGTGCGGATATCCGGAACAGCCTGTTCTGCCGCTGCCGAGGGCGTGGGGGCACGCATATCAGCAGCAAGGTCAGCGAGGGTGAAGTCCACCTCATGACCCACGGCTGATATCACTGGCGTTTTGCAGGCGTATATGGCTCTTGCCACCTTTTCGGTATTGAATGCGGACAGATCCTCTGCTGAGCCGCCGCCACGTCCGACGATGATAACATCGCAGCCGGCGTTATCGGCACACATCAGTCCACGGCATATGGAATCCGGAGCGCTCTCGCCCTGAACCTGTGCGTCAACGGCGTACAGTTCGCAAATTGGATAGCGTCTGGAAAGTACTCTTATTATATCCTGGATAGCCGCACCTGTAAGAGATGTGACTGCCCCGATCTTCTTAGGCATATGCGGTAGAGACTGCTTGGCACTCTGGTCAAAAAGTCCCTCCGCTGCCAGTTTTTTCTTTAGCTGGTCAAGTGCAACACTTTGTTTTCCTGCGCCCTCCGGGATAATATCCTTGACCACGAGCTGGTAGTAACCGCCTGTCTCGTAGACCTTGACATCGCAGGAGAAAACGGCTGACATACCGTCCTCCGGCATGAATTTCAGGTTATGGTGTGCAGTTTTGAACATAACTGCCTTCATTGATGAAACCTCATCCTTTACGGAGAAGTAGAAGTGACCTGTCCGTATATGGTGGACAAAGTTCGATATCTCACCTTTGACAAGGATATTCTGCAATATCTTGTCTCCGCCGATTTTCGACGCTAAATAGCGGTTTATCTGTGATACTGTCAATAGCGGCATACTTCACCTCCGCTCATTCTGAGCCAGCCGGATATCGCCACACCTGCCGCATTATCGCAGGAAAACGCCGGTTCTGCAAATGCAGCATCCGGAAATTCAGCGGTTATCCGGTCACGGATAAGCTTGTCTGACATTACTCCGCCAGCGTAGACCAGCGGAAGCGAACCGGTTTTTTCGAGAGCGCTCCGGGTCATGGCAATGATAGTATCGCTTATGAACTGCAAGCAGAAAGCAGCGATATCCTGCGGACTTTCGCCCTTTGCAAGCATATCCCGGCACTTATTCTCCACACCGGAAAGGCAGCAGCTTCCGTCCTTGATGACAGGCTTCACCTTGAAAACTCTTGCAGACTGAGCCGCAAGTTTTTCCAGTTCAGCACCGCAGGGGAATTTCAGCCCCAGCATAACGCCTGCCCTGTCAACCGCCTGACCTGCTTTCAGGTCAAGGGACGAACCAAGTTCCGTAACGCCGATAATATCACGCTGGTCAGGCTCACACAGCAGGCAGTCGGTAGTACCGCCGCTGACGTGGAATGCGATGAACTTTTCCTTAACAAGGTCAAGTTTCCCGGCGGAATATAGTGCCGCAAGGATATGTCCGACCTGGTGGGAAGTCTCAAAAAACGGCACATTCTTAACCGCTGCAATACATCTGCCAGTCCCCTCGCCTACCAGAAAGCAGGGCATATACGACCCCTCGGCGTTTCGTGGGCGGACTGATGCGGAAACAGCGCATATCCCGGAAATATCGCCGCCGGAAGCAAGGTTTTCCACCATTTCCGGAAGCTGTTTTGTGTGGTGAAAGACTGCATCGCTCTGACGCAGCCCCAGTTCACCCTCTTTCACAGGGAGAAGCCGTTTTGCCTGATGAACAGTCATGGTCTGCGGGTCGAAAACCGCAGCAGACGTGGTGTAATTACTGGTATCAAGCCCCAGGAACTCACTCATCGCTTCCCTTTCTGTCTCGTGAAAAAGCACCCAGGAGACCGTTGATAAATGAAGCGTCCTCCTTATATGTATAAGTACCAGCAAGCTTCACAGCTTCACTGATAGCTGCATTCATCGGTGTTTTTTCGTCATACAGGCACTCGAATATAGCAAGGCGCAGTATAGACAGGTTCAGCTTAGAGATACGGGCGATCTTACGGGACTTGCTGTAATTTTCGATGATGCTGTCGATTTCGTCCTTGTGGGCGAGAGTGCCGTCCACCAGAAGTCTCACATCGTCGTTAACGTTAATTTCCTCGATCTCCTCAGCGATCTCATAGAGTTCCTCGATATTATCGTCCCTGAGGGACTGCTCAAACAGCAGCTTGAAAGCGCTGTCTCTTACTTCATGTCTTGACATTTCATCTCTCCTTAATTTTTACTCAAAAACAGCGCCGCTGACTGAGACATTAACTCTTGCGACTGCAACGCCGGTCATATTCTGAACATTCTCCTTGACTACAGACTGTACTTCCTGAGCAACAGCGGTAGCCTTTTCACCGAACTTGACCTTGATATTCATGTCAATAGCGGCAACATCGCCCATAAGGCTTACCTTGATAGGGCCGTTATTCTTTAGTTTGCTGATCTTGTTCACCTCACCGGCAAGTCCTGCCACACCCTTGACATCAAGGGCGGCAAGTCTTGCGACGGTGATTATAACATCGTCAGAGATTTTCAGCTTACTGGAAGCAGGCTTTTTTACGTCGTCCATTTTTATACCTCCATACCCAAAGGAATTGAGTGTAAATTTATACTCCTACACTCCTACAAATACATTATACCAAAAAAAAAAGAAATATTCAACTACTTTACCTCAAAAATTCTGATATTTTCTGCAAGAACATTTGTTTCGCTGAGAATTATGTCTTTGATAGCCGCTGCCTGCGCCTTATCAAGCCCCTCAGACTTGACTACGACTTTCGCAGATTCGCCGTCCAGGTATGCTACACAATCCTCGAAACCCTGGGCTTTTATGAGGGATTCGATAGTTCCTTCACTCTCTATGAGCCGGGAAACTTCCACCGCATCAAGCGCATTGACCACCATTTCGTCCTCGCTCACATCTCCGCCGCCCATAATAGTCTGGAGAGTCTGAACAGCCTCGTCACGACTGCTCATTTTGTCAAGGCGAGCCTGGGCAAAGTAGTCAGTTTCCCCAGAAACATCGGCGTTTACAAACTCACTGTCTCCGTAGCTGACTGTATCCTCGCTCCCGGAAACGCTGACGGTATTGCCCATGTCCTTGATCTCCGGCGTAGTGGTGTAGTTTATGTACACCGCAATTGCCAGCATCAGTGTCAGGCAAGTCATGATAATGTGCTTCTTTCCTATGATTACAGCAGGTTTTTTCATAATAGTCTCCTCATTTCATTTTGGTTACATAAATTTTGGCTGTCGGTAAATCAAGTGCCGCCGCAGCCGTTCGGTAAACTTGCTCCCGCACTTGCGGTGAATCGCCCGTGCAGGCAATGACGACCCCGGTTATTTCCGGCGTTCTGACGGTTTCCACAAGGGCGGACTTGTCGTTTCCGTTTCCGATCATCACATACTTTGTCTCCTCCTCCGATTTATTCTCAGAACGGCTCTGCCGCCCCTCTGAAGCGTAGATGTACTGCTGGCTGCCTGACACGCTGACAAGCACTTTCACTCGCCCAACGCCTTCGATGTCCTCAAGGAATTCCTCAAGGCGCTGTTCTGTTCTTGCGCAAAAGTCCTCCGTGGAGAATTCCTCCTGTTCCGGCGCAGGTGGATTCTGGCTATTTTTCGGGATAATAGCTGACAGGAGGATCAGTGCAAGGGCAGTAATGCCAAGAATGATCATCAGCTTCTGCCGGTCAATGTTAACTTTTTTAAGTATTTCCCACAAGTTCCACTACCTCCTTCTCACAACCCAGACTGTTCCGGACGAGTTCAGCCCCGGCATCGCCGCAGCCGGTCAATCTGACCTTTGTAATAGATATGCTGCCGTCCGGCGAAATATTAACGTCCGCCTCAATTTTTTCAGGCGCAAGTCCGGCGGCTGTCAACTGCTCCATAAGTACACGGCAGATATTTTCCGCACTCTCGTTTTCAAGCTGACGACGGTACACCTCCTCCGGATAATCCGCCCTCAGTTCCTCCGGCGAAGGAACGTCAGGCAGGGAAAATCCGGCTATCCCCTGCCCGAAAAGTCCAACCAGCGAAGTCGCCATGAACAGTGATATCATGAAGTTCACCTGTTTTTTCAGCTTCGTGCCGCCCAGCAGAAGTTCGCAAAGGAAACCGCCTGCGCCGAGTCCGCAAAGTACAGTCACAATGGATTTTAGTTCATTCATTTTATCCACCTACAATGTCTGTAGTATCATTCCCGTGCATACCACAAATGTCAGGCTGTGGCACACGAGTACGCAAAGGGCTACAGATAGCCCATTATCGAAGCATTTCAGTAATCCGGCGATAGGCTCAGCAGAGAAAAGTCCTGCGGCAGCAGCGCCAATATTCAAGACTGCCCGAAAAATCAGCAATTCAACCAGTTTTGGCACTATAATTATAGTCAGGGCAGTTATTCCCACCATGCCGACTGTTCCATGAATCAGCTCAAAACTCCCCTTAACCGTTCCGTAGGCATCGGAAACAGCACCTCCGACAATGGGAACAAATCCACTGATTGCTGACTTGACCGCTTTAGCGCCAAGTCCGTCAGCCTTTGCGGAAACTGTGCATTTCATTGTTACAAATCCGACAAATAGCATCGCTGCAACAGAAATAGTCCGATTTATAGCCTTTTGCAGCAAGTCAGAAATACCCAACAAGTTCTTGCCTCCAAAAATACAGCCGCCGATTCCCAGGTAAGTGCATAGACAAAGCACCGGCAGAAGGAAACTGTCCGACAGCCGCACAAGCAGTTCAGAAGCAGTAAGTATGGCAAAGTGAAAGAATCCAGCAGAAGCTACGTTGCCACAAATTACAGAAAATGAACAGAAAATCGGTACGAAAACAAGTATGTAACTTCCGGCAGTTTGAATGGTCATGAGAGTATTGTTATATATTTCCGTGACCACTGGGGCGATGACAACCATTGAAGTAAGCATTGCAACCAAAGAGTTCAGCCCTCGTATTTCCCCGCAAAGTCCCTCCCCAACCACCGAGTTCATCACTGAAACCGCCAGTATAACGAGGAATACCGCCCCCAAAAGGCGCAGCGGAGCGTGGATATGGGCAGAAATAGTTCCGGAGATCATGTCCCAAAAGTCCTCTATCGAAAAACTCTCCAGTTCTGCACTTGTGAACCCAACGTCAAAATCCGCCAGAAGGTCATCAAGCTGACTTGCAGCCTCCTCATATGCGCCGGTGAAATCCTCGGCATGAACATAAGTAACCGAAAAATTCAGCAGCAATATAGTACTAAAAATTATTAACATTATTCGTTTCATTTTTTATCCCTAAAGCATCAGGCTTATTCGTTCAAGCAGCGACTTCAGAACCGGCAGTGTCAGCAATGCGATGCTTGCCCTGCCCCACATCTCAAATGCCGAGGAAATTGCTGATTCTCCGCAGTCTTTACAGAGGTCACAGGTGATTTGAGTAATGTAACAAATCGCAGCCGCCTTGAACAGCAAAACGATATAGGCATCGGTCACGCCGGCTTGCTGGAAAATATCCCGAATATCTTGGAGCATCGGCTTGACCACCATTACAGAACCGGACAATATTGCGCAGCAGGCAGCAAGTGCTGTCAACATTGACTGCTCCCTGCAATACTGCCGGAGAAGCACCGCAAGTATCGCTGAACACACGCAAAATCCAGCAGCAGACAGCGTATTTTCTACCATAGCCCGAACACCGATTTCACCGTGTCAAACAGTCCGCCGATTTCTTTCACAATGACAATCAGCACCACGATAAGTCCGGCGAGGGTGGTCATCATGGCTTGTTCCTCACGTTCCGCCCGTTTGAGTACAAGGTTCAAAACAGCGACGATTATGCCCGTCCCGGCGATTTTGAAAATCAGGTCTATGTCCATTTTGCCCTCCCATTATATTATAAGTATTCCTGCCATTGCGCCGCATAGCAGTCCCACGGCCTTAAAAAGCCTCGATTTTTCGTGAAATTCCGCACGCCTTGAATCACGGAGCTGCACCAGTTCCGCTCGAAGTCCGCTCAGGAAAACAGCCTGTCCCTCCTGGTCAGATGAACCGATCTGATCAGCAAAGCGGTGCAGAAGTTCACGTTCCTCCGCCGAAAGTTCAAAGTCTTTCTCAATAAGGGTATGCATTTGTTTGCGAATATCAGTATCAGGGTCAAAAGTTTCAGGGAAACAGCGAATAAGTTTTATGCCTTTTAGTGAAACGTTTTTTCTTAATAAATCAAATATTTCATACAAATCTAAAGCGTTATTCCTGACTAAGTATTCAGTTTTGTCCACCATAAGTATAAATTTCTCAAGCACGCTCACCTTGTTACGAAGATGCTCGGCATAGTTCTGACCAACAAGATAACCAATCACGCTTACCAAAATCGCCGCAATCATCTTAATCATGCCCAATGCTCCTGATTTCCTTGATCTTGGTTTGCTCAAGGATCACCGCAGTATCAAATACACCCGCTCTAAGAAGCTCCTGGCTGATCGGTCTTGCAAGTAAATTCTCATAACTGTCAGCGTGAATGGTCGCTGCAAATTTTATACCACTTCCATGCGCTGAGAGTATTGCCGAAACATCGCTGTCAGTGGCAATTTCATCACATAAAATGTAGTCCGGAGACAGTACTCGCATTGCCATTGTAATTCCCTGGCAGCGACTTATGGAACTGATAATATCGCTGTTTAAACCTGGTTCAAAGGTCGGTTTACCATTAAAGCTGGCAAAAATCTCATTCCGCTCATCAATAACCACCGTCTTGCACACATTTCCAAGCCGCCTTGCAAGGTCACGGAGCATCGTTGTCTTTCCGCTGTTTACAGTTCCGCAAATTACCACGCTTTTCTTCCAGGGATAAATGCTATCGAATATTATGTCGGCACAACCCTTAACCTGCATTGGCAAGCGAAAGTTCAAACCGTAAAACTCATTAAGCTGCTGTGTGGAACTTTTGCTAAATCGCCCTGCAATCCCAACTCTGATGCCGTTTTCAATGACGAAGCAGCCACTTCTTAACTGCTCAGAACTGGAATGAACTGAGTAATGACAAAGCTTTTCAACAATAGTCCTGATCTCACTGGCACTTACAGTAATACAGTCACCGGAGCAAATGTTCAGTATTTTACCATTCTTATCAATATAGCTCATTTTACCGTTTCTCACAAGGCTAATGGGTCTGCCTGTCCGCAGCCTTACTTCGGAGATTCCGTCACCGGACAAGTTCTCCAAAACACTCCGCACATTCAATGGCAGATAAGATGCCACAATTTTCAAGCTTTCACTTCTGTTCATTTTCTCACCTCTTGATACAATATATGCACCAGGGCAAAAAAAATGCCTCCAATGAGGCAAAAAAAAATACAGCACACCGAAGTGTGCTGTAGAATTCAAAATTATTCCTTTACACCACCGAGTGCTACACCAGCAATGATGAATCTTGAAAGTGCAACATAAACGATAACGATAGGAAGGATAGAAAGTGC
Source organism: uncultured Ruminococcus sp. (assembly GCA_946612185.1). Lineage (GTDB taxonomy): Bacteria > Bacillota > Clostridia > Oscillospirales > Ruminococcaceae > Ruminococcus. Next base: position 115 of record CAMOEP010000008.1, on the reverse strand, counting down.
AATTGCAAGATAGATAGCACCGTAATCAGTGAACTTATCAGAAGCCTGGATAGCAGATACCATCATAGGAAGTGTCTTCTGCTTGAAGTTAGAGCTGATAAGGATCATGTTAGGT